>NZ_VBVC01000020.1:0-3259 GCF_007655045.1 Halomonas sp. C22
ATAAGTGCCTGACGATGACCTACTCTCACATGGGGAGACCCCACACTACCATCGGCGCTAAGCGGTTTCACTTCTGAGTTCGGCATGGGATCAGGTGGTTCACGCGTGCTATGGTCGTCAGGCGTAACAGGTAATGCATATCATGCTGAGGTGTTTTTGATGTGTATTGTTTGCGTCTCTTGTCAGCAAGCCCTTGGGCTCACTGCAGCGTATCCGGTGTTGCGAGTGCGTTCACACTCCTTCGTTATCATCACGACCAGACCCCTTGGGTGTTATAGGGTCAAGCCTCACGGGCCATTAGTACACGTTAGCTCAACGCCTTGCAGCGCTTCCACACCGTGCCTATCAACCAGCTGGTCTCGCTGGGCCCTTCAGGAGGCTCTAGGCCTCAGGGATGTCTCATCTTGAAGGGGGCTTCCCGCTTAGATGCTTTCAGCGGTTATCCCGTCCGACCATAGCTACCCGGCAATGCCACTGGCGTGACAACCGGAACACCAGAGGGTCGTCCACTCCGGTCCTCTCGTACTAGGAGCAGCTCTTCTCAAACATCCAACGCCCACGGCAGATAGGGACCGAACTGTCTCACGACGTTCTAAACCCAGCTCGCGTACCACTTTAAATGGCGAACAGCCATACCCTTGGGACCGACTTCAGCCCCAGGATGTGATGAGCCGACATCGAGGTGCCAAACACCGCCGTCGATGTGAACTCTTGGGCGGTATCAGCCTGTTATCCCCGGAGTACCTTTTATCCGTTGAGCGATGGCCCTTCCATACAGAACCACCGGATCACTAGAACCTGCTTTCGCACCTGCTCGACGTGTCTGTCTCGCAGTCAAGCACCCTTATGCTCTTGCACTCATTGCACGATGTCCGACCGTGCTGAGGGTACCTTCGTGCTCCTCCGTTACGCTTTGGGAGGAGACCGCCCCAGTCAAACTACCCACCACACACTGTCCTCGATCCGGATCACGGACCTGAGTGAGAACGCCAATGATGCCAGGCTGGTATTTCAAGGTTGGCTCCCCTCGAACTGGCGTCCGAGGTTCAAAGCCTCCCAGCTATCCTACACAGGCAACATCAGCGTCCAGTGTGAAGCTATAGTAAAGGTTCACGGGGTCTTTCCGTCTAGCCGCGGGTACACCGCATCTTCACGGCGATTTCAATTTCACTGAGTCTCGGGTGGAGACAGCGTGGCCATCATTACGCCATTCGTGCAGGTCGGAACTTACCCGACAAGGAATTTCGCTACCTTAGGACCGTTATAGTTACGGCCGCCGTTTACCGGGGCTTCGATCAAGAGCTTCGGACGAATCCTAACACCATCACTTAACCTTCCGGCACCGGGCAGGCGTCACACCCTATACGTCCTCTTGCGAGTTGGCAGAGTGCTGTGTTTTTACTAAACAGTTGCAGCCACCTGGTATCTTCGACCGGTTCGGGCTTGGAGAGCAAGTCTCGTCACCCTACGCCGGCGTGCCTTCTCCCGAAGTTACGGCACCATTTTGCCTAGTTCCTTCACCCGAGTTCTCTCAAGCGCCTTGGGATTCTCACCCTGACCACCTGTGTCGGTTTGGGGTACGGTCGCACATGATCTGAAGCTTAGAGGCTTTTCCTGGAAGCGTGGCATCAATGACTTCGACACCGTAGTGTCTTCGTTTCGTGTCTCGGCCTTGGAGGGTCCCGGATTTACCTGAGACCCAAGCCTACTCACTTTCACCAGGACAACCAACGCCTGGCTCACCTAGCCTTCTCCGTCCCCCCATCGCAATCATGTCCGGTACGGGAATATTGACCCGTTTCCCATCGACTACGCCTTTCGGCCTCGCCTTAGGGGCCGACTCACTCTGCTCCGATTAGCGTCGAACAGAAACCCTTGGTCTTCCGGCGAGGGAGTTTTTCACTCCCTTTATCGTTACTCATGTCAGCATTCGCACTCGTGATACCTCCAGCATGCTTCTCAACACACCTTCATCGGCTTACACGACGCTCCTCTACCGCTCATCCGTAAGGATGAACCCGTAGCTTCGGTACCTGGTTTAGCCCCGTTACATCTTCCGCGCAGGCCGACTCGACTAGTGAGCTATTACGCTTTCTTTAAAGGATGGCTGCTTCTAAGCCAACCTCCTAGCTGTCTGAGCCTTCCCACATCGTTTCCCACTTAACCAGGATTTGGGGACCTTAGCTGACGGTCTGGGTTGTTTCCCTTTTCACGACGGACGTTAGCACCCGCCGTGTGTCTCCCACGCTTGCACTCACCGGTATTCGGAGTTTGCCTCGGGTTGGTAAGTCGGGATGACCCCCTAGCCGAAACAGTGCTCTACCCCCGGCGGTGATACGTGAGGCGCTACCTAAATAGCTTTCGAGGAGAACCAGCTATCTCCGAGCTTGATTAGCCTTTCACTCCGATCCACAAGTCATCCAAATCTTTTTCAACAGATCCTGGTTCGGGCCTCCAGTTGATGTTACTCAACCTTCACCCTGCTCATGGATAGATCGCTCGGTTTCGGGTCTATATCCAGCGACTGTGTCGCCCAGTTAAGACTCGGTTTCCCTACGGCTCCCCTATACGGTTAACCTCGCCACTGAATATAAGTCGCTGACCCATTATACAAAAGGTACGCAGTCACAGAACAAGTCTGCTCCTACTGCTTGTACGCACACGGTTTCAGGATCTATTTCACTCCCCTCTCCGGGGTTCTTTTCGCCTTTCCCTCACGGTACTGGTTCACTATCGGTCAGCCAGGAGTATTTAGCCTTGGAGGATGGTCCCCCCGTCTTCAGTCAAGGTTTCTCGTGCCCCGACCTACTCGATTTCACGTGATCAGATTTTCGACTACGGGGCTATCACCCGCTATGGCCAGACTTCCCAATCTGTTCGTCTAATCCGTCACACGCTTAAGGGCTGGTCCCCGTTCGCTCGCCGCTACTAGGGGAATCTCGGTTGATTTCTTTTCCTCAGGGTACTTAGATGTTTCAGTTCCCCTGGTTCGCCTCTTACGCCTATGTATTCAGCGCAAGATACTCATCTTGTGATGAGTGGGTTTCCCCATTCAGAGATGTCCGGGTCACAGGTCGTTTGCCACCTCACCGAACCTTATCGCAGGCTACCACGTCTTTCATCGCCTCTGGCTGCCTAGGCATCCACCGTGTGCGCTTCATTGCTTGACCCTATAACCCGAAGGAGTCTGGGGTTCGCAATGATAACGATTGCCGGATACGCTTGAGACGTATCACAATACAATTTACGTAGAAACGTG
>NZ_VBVC01000020.1:3439-4741 GCF_007655045.1 Halomonas sp. C22
CTTGCCGCGAGGGGAAGACATCGTTTAAGGAGGTGATCCAGCCGCAGGTTCCCCTACGGCTACCTTGTTACGACTTCACCCCAGTCATGAACCACACCGTGGTGATCGCCCTCTTGCGTTAGGCTAACCACTTCTGGTGCAGTCCACTCCCATGGTGTGACGGGCGGTGTGTACAAGGCCCGGGAACGTATTCACCGTGGCATTCTGATCCACGATTACTAGCGATTCCGACTTCACGGAGTCGAGTTGCAGACTCCGATCCGGACTGAGATCGGCTTTTCGGGATTGGCTCACTCTCGCGAGTTGGCAACCCTTTGTACCGACCATTGTAGCACGTGTGTAGCCCTACTCGTAAGGGCCATGATGACTTGACGTCGTCCCCACCTTCCTCCGGTTTGTCACCGGCAGTCTCCTTAGAGTTCCCGCCATTACGCGCTGGCAAATAAGGACAAGGGTTGCGCTCGTTACGGGACTTAACCCAACATTTCACAACACGAGCTGACGACAGCCATGCAGCACCTGTCTCTGCGTTCCCGAAGGCACTAAGGTATCTCTACCGAATTCGCAGGATGTCAAGAGTAGGTAAGGTTCTTCGCGTTGCATCGAATTAAACCACATGCTCCACCGCTTGTGCGGGCCCCCGTCAATTCATTTGAGTTTTAACCTTGCGGCCGTACTCCCCAGGCGGTCGACTTATCGCGTTAACTTCGCCACAAAGTGCGCTAGGCACCCAACGGCTGGTCGACATCGTTTACGGCGTGGACTACCAGGGTATCTAATCCTGTTTGCTACCCACGCTTTCGCACCTCAGTGTCAGTGTCAGTCCAGAAGGCCGCCTTCGCCACTGGTATTCCTCCCGATCTCTACGCATTTCACCGCTACACCGGGAATTCTACCTTCCTCTCCTGCACTCTAGCTTGACAGTTCCGGATGCCGTTCCCAGGTTGAGCCCGGGGCTTTCACAACCGGCTTATCAAGCCACCTACGCGCGCTTTACGCCCAGTAATTCCGATTAACGCTCGCACCCTCCGTATTACCGCGGCTGCTGGCACGGAGTTAGCCGGTGCTTCTTCTGTGAGTGATGTCTTTCCTGATGGGTATTAACCACCAGGCGTTCTTCCTCACTGAAAGTGCTTTACAACCCGAGGGCCTTCTTCACACACGCGGCATGGCTGGATCAGGGTTCCCCCCATTGTCCAATATTCCCCACTGCTGCCTCCCGTAGGAGTTCGGGCCGTGTCTCAGTCCCGATGTGGCTGATCATCCTCTCAGACCAGCTACGGATCGTCGCCTTGGTGAGCC
>NZ_VBVC01000021.1:0-1932 GCF_007655045.1 Halomonas sp. C22
GATCGGGTAGGGGCCGGGGTCACCCCCGGCGCCCTCCCACACCACCGTACGTACGGTTCCGTATACGGCGGTTCATGAAGAACGGTTAAGCCCTCTTACCGTATCCAGTACCGAGATCAGGCCCAGCCCGTCGAACCGCTTCCGCGGCAGGGCCTGATTCATGTGCGAGGCACCCGCATTCCACCAGGCTCCTCGCCCATTCCCCGCTGATTTCCAGGCACGGTATGCGTCCAGGCCTAGCGCCAGAAGCTTCCGGCGCCGGGTCGTCGGGCGCTTCCACTGCCGCCAGATCACACAGCGTAATCGGCGACGTGTCCATTGATCCAGCGCTTCCAGCGGGCGTTTCACGTCGACGAGGCTAAAGTAGCTGGCCCAGCCTCGCAGGACTGGCACCAGTTCTTCGATGACGCGTCGGATATTGCGCCCTCTGCCGCGTTTGAGGATCTCACGGACACGCTGCATCAGGCGCTGCAGGCTGGTCTTGGCGATGGTCAGCCGCGGCAACTTGTGCCGGGTCAGCGTGTAGCCCAGACACCCCCGGTTCCAGGGTCGGTCCACCGCACTCTTGTCGCGATTGACCGTCAGCCTGAGTGAGCTCTCGAGAAAATCACTCAGGCTGGCCATGACGCGCTCACCCGCCCGCCGACTCCTGACATACACCTGCATGTCGTCGGCGTAGCGGCAGAAGCGGTGGCCCCGGCGTTCCAGTTCCTTGTCCACGTCATCCAGCAGGATATTGGCCAGTAGCGGACTCAGTGGACCGCCCTGAGGTGTGCCCTGCCGGCGTGGAGCGGCCAGGCCGTCCTGGAACATCCCGGCTTCCAGATAGCGTCGGATCAGGCGTAGCACCCGCTTGTCGCGGACGCGGCGCGCAACCCGGGCCATCAGCAGGTCGTGATTCACCCGGTCGAAGAAGGCTTCCAGGTCGAGGTCGACCGCCCAGCGGCGGCCGGCGGTGACATGGGCCTTCATCGCCGAGACGGCCTGCTGGGCACTGCGCCCAGGGCGGTAGCCGTAGCTCGATGCGGAGAAATCCGGATCGAAAATCGGCGTCAGCACCTGAAGCAGCGCCTGCTGGATCAGCCGGTCGGTGACCGTGGGAATGCCGAGCTGTCGCGTTCCGCCCTTGGGCTTGGGAATCTCGACGGCTCGGATCGGGCTGGGGTGGTACTCACCGGCCAACAGCCGCTCGCGCAGCGTCGGCCAGTGCTGTTTCAGGTGGTCCGCCAGCTGCTGCACCGTCATACCGTCGGCACCCGGCGCGCCCTTGTTGGCGACCACCCTGCGGTAAGCCCGCGCCATGTTGGCCTTCTCTACCACGGCCTCCATGAGCGGGGCGAGCTCCGCTTTCGTCCACGATGACGACGCCGGGACCGTCTCGACGCCCCCCGGCCGGGACGCGGGGTACTGCCCCTGCCCCTCTGGGTGGGTGGCGGTATCCGCGTCAGTTTCGGTCTTCATGATCGATCCTCGAGACATCATCGCCTACTCGCGGTTCTTCATGTTCGGCCCTTGGTGCCGGGGTGAATCGGCACTTACTATGGCCTCTGCTGACGTCTGATGGCCCATCCCGCCGCCTCTCGGCGCCGGTAGCACTGTGGCAGACCATCAGACCTCCCAGGGTAAGACGCGCGACCTTCCTCCCATACACCCGCCGCATCTACTGCCGCCCCTTCCGGATAGCTATTGGGCTTCGAGTTTCTTGGCCCTCTCGCCCAGGTGGCGACAGCCTCGTATGCGATTTCTGTTCGTCGGGCCGGGAGTTTGCCTCCAACTTCCTTCAGATTCCGTCTCGCGACGGACACCCTTGCTGTTCGGCTAACGGTTCCCGCTATCAGGGTCCGTAGGGGACTTTCACCCCCAAGTCATTCCGAGGCACCACCCTCGGAAACAGCGCCCGTCGGGCGCTGCGCGCCATGCCTGGCGCACCAA
>NZ_VBVC01000022.1:0-1720 GCF_007655045.1 Halomonas sp. C22
AACCCGGCTTATTCACGAGACTCACCTGAAAACGAAGATGGCGAGTGGTTTTCTCTTGTAGAATCAGTATGTTCCTGCCAGAACACGATTCAAGAGGACCACTCGCCATGGGTGAAAGCCTATCCACCTGGACGCCCTCGTGCAACGGCTCTGTCCGTGTCGAGCTGAGCGGCCAGCGCACCACCAGCGACAGCGGCGCTCTGCTGTTGCGTGAAGTCCTCGACAACAGCGGCGTGATTGAGGCGCTCGAAGACAACCTGGTCGATCCGCGTCACCCGCTGCGTATCCGCCACTCGCTGGCCAGTCAGCTACGCACCCTGGTGCTGCAGCGCGCGATGGGCTGGATCGACCTCAGCGATACCGACACGCTGCGCCGTGACCCGCTCTGGCAGCTGGCCTGCAGCGATGCGCGCGGGACGACGCCATTGGCGCAGGACAGGCCGTCTCAAGCCACGCTGTCGCGGCTGCTGACCTGCCTCGGCCGAGACGACAACATCGATGCCGTGCACGAAGGCCTGCTGCGACTGGTGGTCTGGTGCCTGACCTCGCTGAAGAACGGCGAGCGCCCCAAACAGCTGACCTTGGACATCGACGGCCTGCCAATCGAGGTCCACGGACATCAGGGCGGCTCGGCGTATCATGGCCTTTACGGTGCGCGGATCTACTCACCGCTGGTCGCCTCGCTAGCCGAAACCGGCGATATGGTCGGCGGGCTACTGCGAGAGGGTAACGCCGGCCCGGCAGAGAACGCCGACACCTGGATCCCGCATCTGGTACGACGACTCAACGAGAGCACCGGGGCACAGGTTCGTGTGCGCATCGACGCCGGTTTTACCGATAACGCGACGCTGGAGGCCCTGGAGGATCGGGAGATCGAATACCTGGGCCGGTTGCGCAGTCACACCGGTCTACAGAAGCTGGCAGCACCGCTCCTGAAGCGGCCACCCGGCCGGCCACCCGAGCAGCCTCGCGAGTGGTGCCACGATCTGGAGTACCAAGCCGGCTCCTGGTCGGCACCGCGGCGCGTAGTGCTGGTGGTGCAGGAACGCCCCGATGACCTGCTGCTGCATGCCTTCTTCCTGGTCACCAACCTCAGCAAGTTCGACTGGCCGCCAGAGAAGGTCCTAGCACTCTATCGCAAGCGCGGCAGCGCCGAGGCGCACATGGGCGAAGTGAAGTCGGCGCTCGACGTGCACCTCTCGTCGACCGATCGCGGCGCCTCCACCGTTCAGGACGTGATGGCGCGCAACGAGGTGAGCTTGCTGCTCAGTCTCTACGCCTACCAGGTCCTGCATGGCCTGCGCTGCCTCCTGGAGCGGCAAACCCGACAAGGCTGGAGCCTGAGCCGGATGCGCGAGCAGGTGCTCAAGGTCGCCGCCACGCTGAGGCTGCACGCTCGGCGAATCACCGTTCATCTGGGTGCCGCCGCCGACAAGTGGTGGCCGACGCTGCTGAAGGGGCTACCGAAGCTGACCGCACTGAGCTGACGCTCCTGCGAGACCACCACAGCATCAGAAAGCGAGCGACCGGAGCGGCGGTCGGCGATCACGGCTGCTTGGACGGCCGCCATTGATTCCAAAGAGCTATAAGTAAGTAGGAAAAGGGCTGCGTTCTGGCATTACTCAACAGCCACTCGCGCTGAAGAGGCGAATCCTGATAAGCAATGCCAACAGCCAGTACCTTCAGACCGCTCAATCAGCGCCCTCGTGAATAAGGCGGG
>NZ_VBVC01000023.1:0-1441 GCF_007655045.1 Halomonas sp. C22
ACCGCCGCACGAGACGCGCCAATGGCGGCGCCCAGCTTGTCGGCAATGCCGTCCAGCAGTTTGAAGTTTTCGCCGTTGCCCATGCCACGGCCGCCGGAGATGACGACCTTGGCACCGCCGAGTTCCGGGCGGTCGCTCTGGGCCAGCTCCTGCTTCACGAAGCGGGACTGGGCGTTGTCGACGACCACGTCCACGGCGTCCACGCTGGCGCTACCGCCGCTGCCTACCGCATCGAAGGCGGTGGTGCGCACGGTGATGACTTTCAGCGGGTCGTCGCTTTTCACCGTGGCGATGGCGTTACCGGCGTAGATCGGACGCAGGAAGGTATCGGCGCTCTCGACGCCAATCACTTCCGACAGTTGGCTGACGTCTTTCAGCGCGGCCAGCCGGGGCAGCACGTTCTTGCCGGTGGTGGAGGCGCTGGTCAGCACGTGGGTGTAGTCGTCGGCCAGGGCGACCAGCAGCGCGCCCATGGGCTCGGCAAGCTGATGGGCGTAGACGGCGTTGTCTGCCACGCGCACCTTGCTCACGCCGTCGAGTGTCGCGGCGGCTTCGGCGGCGGCCTGGACGCCTTCACCGGCGACCAGTACATCGATATCGCCACCGATCGCCTGGGCGGCTGCCACGACGTGGGCGGTGGCGCTGGCCAACTGACCTTCATGCAGGTCGGCAAGTACCAGAATGCTCATGAGATCAGCTCCTTTTAAAGCACTTTGGCTTCGTTTTTCAGTTTGTCGATCAGCTCGTCCACCGAGGCGACCTTGATACCGCCCTTGCGCTCGGCGGGTGACTCGACCTTGAGCAGCGTGACGTTCGACGCGACCTCGACCCCATAGTCGGCGGGGGTCTTGACGTCCAGCGGCTTTTTCTTGGCCTTCATGATGTCCGGCAGCTTGGCGTAGCGCGGCTCGTTGAGGCGCAGATCGGTGGTGACGATAGCGGGCAGCGTGAGGGCGACGGTTTGCAGGCCGCCGTCGATTTCACGGGTCACGTTCACCTTGTCGCCATCGATGGCGACTTCCGAGGCGAAAGTGCCCTGGGGCAGATTGGTCAGCGCCGCCAGCATCTGGCCGGTCTGGTTGTTGTCGGTGTCGATGGCCTGCTTGCCAAGAATCACCAGACCAGGCTGCTCTTCATCCACCACCTTGGCCAGCAGTTTGGCCACCGCCAGTGATTCGACGCGCTCGTCGGTCTCGATGTGGATGGCGCGATCGGCGCCCAGCGCCAACGCGGTGCGCAGCTGCTCCTGGGCAGCCTTGGGGCCTACCGTCACGGCGACCACTTCGCTGGCCGCTCCCTTCTCTTTCAAACGTACGGCCTCTTCCACGGCGATTTCGCAGAAGGGGTTCATGGCCATCTTGACGTTGGTCAGATCCACATCGGAGTGATCCGCCTTGACGCGGATCTTGACGTTGTAGTCGATGACGCGTTTTACCGCGAC
>NZ_VBVC01000024.1:0-1268 GCF_007655045.1 Halomonas sp. C22
AGCCGCTCGACGTCGCGGATACGCCGTTTGTCGATCACGAACAGAATCAGGTGATCACCGCTCTCCACGCGCACGTCGCCGTGGGCAATCATCACCTCTTTGCCGCGCACCACGGCGCCGATGGTGGTGCCTTCGGGAAGCTCGATCTCATCGATGGTGCGGCCCACTACCTTGGAAGACTGCTTGTCGCCATGGGCAATCGCCTCGATGGCTTCCGCCGCACCCCGACGCAGGGAGTGCACGTTGACGATATCGCCCCGGCGCACGTGGGTCAGCAGGCTGCCGATGGTGGCCTGCTGCGGGGAGATGGCGATGTCGATATCGCCACCCTGGACCAGGTCCACGTAGGCGGCGTTGTTGATCAGCGTGAGCACCTTCTTGGCCCCCAGCCGCTTGGCCAGCAGCGACGACATGATGTTCACCTCGTCGTCGTTGGTCAGGGCGCAGAAGATGTCGCAATCCTCGATGTTCTCTTCTTCCAGCAGGCGCTTGCTGGTGGCGCTGCCGTGCAGCACCACGGTGCGATCCAGCCGCTCCGAGAGCGTGGTGCAGCGCTCCAGGCTGTGCTCGATGATCTTGACCTGATGGCTATGCTCCAGATGCTCCGCCAGGCGTTCGCCGATGTTGCCACCCCCGGCAATCACCACCCGGCGGAAGTCGCGCTCCACCTTGCGCAGCTCGCTCATCACCGCGCGGATATCCCGCCGTGCCGCCAGGAAGAACACTTCGTCATCGGCTTCGATGACCGTGTCGCCCTGGGGGATGATCGGCCGATTGCGCCGGTAGATGGCGGCGACGCGGGTTTCCACGTTGGGCATGTGCTTGCCCAGGAAGGCGAGGTTCTGGCCCACCAGCGGGCCGCCGTAGAAGGCTTTCACCGCCACCAGCTGCACCAGCCCCCCGGCAAACTCCAGCACCTGCAGGGCGCCGGGATGCTCGATCAAACGGCGCACGTGGTCGGTCACCACCTGTTCCGGGCTGATCAAGACGTCGATGGGAATGGCTTCGTGGGCAAACAGGCCCTTGCGGGTGAGGTAAGCCGTGGAGCGAACCCGCGCGATCTTGGTGGGGGTGCGAAACAGCGTGTGGGCCACCTGACAGGCGATCATGTTGATCTCGTCGGTGTTGGTCACCGCGATCAGCATGTCGGCGTCTTCGCAGCCCGCCTGGCGCAGCACGATGGGGTAGGAGCCCGCGCCGGTGACCGTGCGGATATCCAGCTTGGTGTGCAGTTCGCGTAGCTTGGCGCCGTCGGTGTCGACGACGGT
>NZ_VBVC01000025.1:0-1264 GCF_007655045.1 Halomonas sp. C22
TGTAGTGGTCAAGTGTTTTTGGCCACTGAGTTCTGAGCATTCCAGTAATGCTTTTCTGCCACATTCGGCGGCAGTCCATCGTTGCGTTTATGCGGCCTGATGCTGCTGTAATAACTGATCATATAATCAGTGACGGATTGCTTCGCTGCAGCAACATCGGGATAGCTAATCTCTGGCATCCACTCCGACTTGAAGCTCCTGAAGAAGCGCTCTGTCGGGGCGTTGTCCCAGCAATTTCCACGGCGACTTAGGCTCTGGGTCATCTGGTAGCGCCATAGCATCTGTCGGAATGCGAGACTGGTGTACTGGCAGCCCTGGTCTGAATGAGACAGGAGGCCCGATGGCTCCCCTCGCGACTCGTCAGCCATGGTTAGCGCCTTCTTCACTAATTCCGTGTTCGGAGACAAGGACAAGGCCCAGCCTACGGGTTTACGCGCATACAAGTCGATGACTACCGCCAGAGAAGCCCAGCGTGCCCCCGTCCAAAGGTAGGTGATGTCGCCGCACCAGATCTGGTTTGGCTCCGTTACATCGAACTTGCGATCAAGAAGATTCGGAATCTCCAGATGCGGCTGATCAGCCTTCTTGTAAGCATGGCTTGGCGGCTGTGTGCTCACCAGTCCCAGCAGCTTCATCCGCCTGCTAGCCCGGTACCGACTCAGCGGCGTACCAGCCTGCGTGACGATTCTGGCGATGCTGCGAGCGCCGGCAGAACCGTTACTGACGGCATGCTTTCCAAGGACTCTGCCGATCTCGCTAAGCGACTACCCTTTCTTCCATCGAGCCCATAGCTCCTGCTTCTGCTGGCAGGTCAGTCCCCTGGTCTTTGATACTTGCTTCGGCATTCTGAAAGCCCCGATAGTTACCAGAGTGCATTATGTTGCACTGACCGATTGAATCTACCGTAGCCTGTTTTAATATTTCTTTCTCTTTCTCTTTCTCTTTCTCTTCCTCTACCCGCCGCAGCTTGCGCTTCAGTTCCTGAATCTCACGCTGTTCCGGCGTCAGAGCCTCACCTTTCAGCGGTGCCTTGCCTTCTCGCTCAGCCCGAAGTCTGCGTACCCAATACTCAATGGTGGATTTTCCAACTCCCATGGCATCACACGCCGCCTTCAGTGTGTAACCTTGATCGACCACGAGTTGGGCCGCCTCCAGGCGAAACTCCGGGCTGAACGTTCTCTTTTTCGTCATCATCTGCACCTGACTGTCTCTGTGAGTCATCATACACTCAAAGTCAGGTGGCCTGATTCACTATGCCACTACA
>NZ_VBVC01000026.1:0-1101 GCF_007655045.1 Halomonas sp. C22
GTCCGGCAGTCCGTAACCGATGGTTTTCTTGTAGAAAGGAGAGACCTTCGCAGTCGGTGCCTTCTTCTTGTGCTTCGTGGTGTAGAGCATTCGTGCCCGCATCACCTCGAAGGAGTAACCGCGCCCTTCACGGTTCTTGTCCTTGGCCAGTCGGTTGATGGACTCCGTGTAAGCGTTGGTGACGGGCATGTCCGTCTCGAAGTAGGTCATGGTCTCTTCGCGCCAGTTTCCCACTGCCCTGACCAGATCGCTCCAGACTTCCTTTTGGCCCTTCGGGATGGTGGCTATCCACTCGTCCAGGGCGGCTTCTGCCTGGAGCCGTGTGGTGGCGTCCCAGATGCCGTAGAAGCGCTCCTTGTGCTCGTAGGCGGCCAGCAGTTGCGGGAACGCGCCTGTCCAGGTCTCCATGATGAGGCGCTCCCGGTCTGAGACTTCGTGAGCGCGTTTCAGCAGGATTTTCCGGTCTCCCTTGAGAGTCCGGCTCTGGGACGGTTTCAGCTCCTTTCTGAGGCCCTTGCGCACTCTCTCTAGGGCATCGTTGGCCATGCGCACCACATGGAACTTATCGACCACGATACGGGCCTGGGGCAGCACAGCCTTGACCGCTGCCCGGTAGGGGTTCCACATGTCCATGCTGACGATCTCGACCTTCTGCCGGTCTTTCAGCTTCATCAGGTAGTTGGTCACCACGTCCTGGCGGCGGGTGGCCAGCAGGTCGAGCAGGGTTCGCTCCTCAATGTTGGTCAGAATGCAGCGGTAGCGCTGGTTCAGGTATAGCTCGTCAATGCCCAGGATGCGGGGCGTCTCGAAGCGGTGCCAGCGCCCCAGGAACTCGGCGCGGGCGTTGAAGATGTCGCGCACCGTCTTCTCGTCCAGGCCGGTCTGTGCCGCCACAAAGGTGTAGGGGTGGTTGAAGGATTCCTTCTCCACGTACTCATGCAGCCGCAGTGTCATACGGAATCCGTCCACCATCTCCGGTAGCTGGGGCCTGAATGTTGTCTTGCAGGCCCGGCAGGTGTATCGGCGGCGGACCACCCAGAGAGTGACCCGCTTGCCGTGGATGGGCAGATCACGATAGGGAACGTCACGCTTGCCGAACCG
>NZ_VBVC01000003.1:0-268170 GCF_007655045.1 Halomonas sp. C22
CGAATGCTCTACACCACGAAGCACAAGAAGAAGGCACCGACTGCGAAGGTCTCTCCTTTCTACAAGAAAACCATCGGTTACGGACTGCCGGACGTCGCAGAGGAACTCAACTACGGAGTCGATCTATCAACCATCTGAGGGTGGTATCAGATTGATGGGGTGAAGGTGCCCCATCAACCATTAAATCCGTATACCCGAAGAGATTTAGCGTCCAGAGAAGCTTGATACCGTTCAGTAAGAGCCAAAACCAAAGTATGGGCTGTAGTATGGGCTAAGTAAATTACAAACACAAAAAAGCCGCTGAAATCAGCGGCTTAATCTATATTCTTGGCGGAGAGGGAGGGATTCGAACCCTCGAAGCCTTTCGACTTACACACTTTCCAGGCGTGCTCCTTCGACCACTCGGACACCTCTCCACATTGTGTGCTCTGCTGCAGGGCGTTGCCTTTCTCAACAGAACGGCGCATATACTATGCGTTAAGCTGTGAAATAGCAAGCCTTTTTCACGTCAGGGCTTTTTCACATCAAGGGCTGGGCAGCACGGCATAGCGGCTGCTGGCTTCCAGACATAGCGTGTCGCCGCAGTAGAGCTGCTGGCTGAGCGCGATGCTGCCTTTGCCGCGTTCGTGCAGCCGTTCTGCCAGCGTTGCAGGGCCGTCGCTGCTGCTGGGCGTACAGATGAGGTGGTAGTCGCCGGTCACCGGGGCAACGAAGCGCTGGTTGGCCTCCGCCACGACCACGTCTTGTGCCCTTCCCTGCTGGCGCAGCCACAGGGTCACCCAGCACCATCCTTGCAGGGTGGCTTGTGCCGCCAGGGCACCGCCGAAGCCGGTGCCTTTATCATTGAGGTTAGGCGCCAGTGCCAGGTGCCAGGTCAACGCGTCGTTGGCGTGGCTCACGTCACTGATGCCCAAGGCTGCCACCATGGGAATCGCCTCGCCCAGCCAGCGGTGGAAGGCGTGCAGGTCTTCCTTGCCCTCTGGCAGCGGTAGACGCGGGTGCGGTAGGCCTGGCTGGCGTGACGGGCTCATGGGGGGCTCCTCGGCGGTTAAGCGCTCAATCCCAACGTTCGACGAAATCGGCGGCGTTATGCTCGGGCACCGGCTTGTGACGACCAGCCAGGCTGCCCAGGTAGATGAACGCGACTACTTCATCCTCCTTGTCCAGCCCCATTCCCTTGCGTACCACCGGGTCGAAGGCATACTTGCCGCTGCGCCACATGGCGCCCAAGTCCAGGGCGTGTGCGGCCAACAGAACCCCGTGGGCAGCACAGCCCGCTGAAATGACCTGTTCGACCTTGGGCACCTTGGCAATATCTGGCGTCACCTTGGCAATCACGGCGATCACCATGGGCGCGCGCAGGGGCTTTTTGCGGGCAGCGTTCAGGGTGTCATCGCTGGCGTGCGGGTCTTCCTGGAACTCCGCTTCGGCGAACAGTTCTCCCAGGCGCTCGCGCCCTTCTCCGACGAACTCGATAAATCGCCACGGGCGTAACTCCTTGTGGTCGGGGGCACGCAGGGCGGCGCGGTAGATGGCGCTGAGCTGTTCCGGGCTGGGGGCAGGCTCGGTGAGCTTGCCCATGGAGCTACGTTCGTGCAGCAGCGTAAGAGCGTCCATTGGTGTCTCCTTGTCCTGGGTCGGTATCACTGGCGCGCCAGGCGTAGCGGGCTGGGCGGCGCCATGCCCGGCGTGGCACGCCAGGGGCTGATGTCCAGCCCACCACGGCGCACGTAACGCGCCAGCACCAGCAGTGATTCTGGCTGGGCGTACTGCATGAGATCCGTGAAGATATGCTCGACGCAGTGCTCGTGAAAATCCTGATGCTGGCGGTAGCCAATCAGGTAGCGCAGCAGCCCTTCGCGGTCGAGGCGCGGGCCTTTATAGCGAATCAGCACGCTCCCCCAGTCGGGCTGCCCGGTCACAGGGCAGTTCGATTTGAGCAGATGCGAATGCAGCGTCTCTTCCACGATATCATCGTGGGTGGTCAGGTGCTCGGCGCTGGGGGTGTAGTGGCTGACCTCGATATCCAGGTCGTCCAGGCACTCCCCCGGCAAGCGTCGCGGGGCCAGCGCTTCGTCATCCACCGGCAACAGCTCGACGCTGACCGGGGCACCCGCCGCACCGCTCAGGTCGCGCACCAGGATGGCTTCCACCTCGGCCTGGCTGGCAAAGCGCGTCTGGTTGAGACTGTTGAGGTAGAGCTTCCAGGATTTGGACTCGATCAACTGCGGCGAGCTTGCCGGCAGCCGAAAGCGCGCCACCGCCACCACCGGCTTGCCGCGTCCATTCAGCCAGGAGACTTCGAAGGCGTGCCACTCGTCTTCACCCACGAAGGGCAACGCGCTTTCTTCGATCCCTAGCGGCGCGCGATTGGCCGCCCGAGGAATGGGGTACAGCAGTGCCGCATCGTACTGCTCGGGGTAGGCAGAATCGCGCCCCAGCGGCGCGTGTTCCAGAGTATCAGGGCGGTGTGCCATGCAAAACGTCTCCATCAAACCAGGGGCCCTTGGGGCACTTAACTGCGAATACCTTTGCCACGCTCCAGCATGGTCAGCGCCACCATGAACAGCACCACGATGAACGCCATGATCGCCGTCAGCGCCCAGCCGACGGGAATGTCAGACACCCCCAGAAAGCCATAGCGGAAGACGTTGACCATGTACAGAATCGGGTTGAGCATCGAGACGCCCTGCCAGAAGTCCGGCAGCATCGAAATCGAGTAGAACACGCCGCCCAGGTAGGTCAGCGGGGTCAGGATGAACGTCGGCACGATGGAAATGTCATCGAACTTGTTCGCCAGCAGGGCATTGATGAAGCCACCTATGGAGAACAGCGCCGAGGTCAGCACCACGACCAGTATCGTGAGCAGCGGATGCTCCACCGTCAAGCGGGTGAAGAACAGCGATACCAGCGTCACGATGAGCCCAACGCCCAGGCCTCGGGCCATGCCGCCCAGAATGAAGCCAGAAAGAATCACGCTATTGGGCATGGGCGAGACCATCATCTCTTCCACCGAGCGCTGAAACTTGTTGGAAAAGAAGCTGGAGGCCACGTTGGAGTAGCTGTTGGTGATCACCGACATCATGATCAACCCGGGCACGATGAAATCCATATAGCTGAAGCCATCCATCTCACCAATGCGCGAGCCGATCAGGCTGCCGAAAATGATGAAGTACATGGCCATGGTGATCGACGGTGGCAGCAGGGTTTGCGGCCAGATACGGGTAAACCGCTTGATCTCCTTGAGCACCAGTGTCCACAGCGCGACCAGGGTTTGTGTGGCATTCATGCGTTGGCCTCCTGCTGCTCACGTTGATCCAGAGCCGCCTGGCTGCTCTCTACCATGGAAACGAACATCTCTTCCAGACGATTGGCGCGGTTGCGCATGGAAACCACTTGAATGCCCTGCTCACTGAGCGATGAGAACACGTCGTTCAGCTGCTGGCCTCGGTGAATGGCCACCGAAAGCTGAGAGGGCTCCACCTGGTGGACCTCGAAACCCGGCACCTGCGGCGCTTGCGCGACGGGAGCCGCCAGGTCCAGCAGGAAGGTTTCCGTATCCAGCTCGGCCAGCAGCTCGCGCACGCTGGTGTTACGCACGATCTCGCCGTGATTGATGATGGCGATATTGCGGCACAGGCTTTCGGCTTCTTCCAGATAGTGGGTCGTCAGAATGATCGTCGTGCCTTCGTCGCGGTTGATGCGCCGCATGTACTCCCACATGCTGCGACGCAGCTCGATATCCACCCCTGCCGTGGGCTCATCGAGAATCAGCAGCTTGGGGCGATGCATCAGCGCACGCGCAATCATCAGGCGGCGCTTCATGCCGCCGGAGAGCATCCGCGCGCTGCCGTTGCGTTTTTCCCACAACCCCAGGTCGGTCAGCAGCTGCTGGGCACGGGGCAGCGCTTCACTACGCCGCATGCCGTAATAGCCCGCCTGGGCCAATACGATATCCAGCACTTTCTCGAACTGGTTGAAGTTGAACTCCTGCGGCACCACGCCCAACTGGTACTTGGCTTTGGCAAAATCCTTGTCGATGTCGATACCAAAAATCGACACCTTGCCCGCGGTTTTCTGCACCAGGGAACATACCACGCCCAGAGTGGTGGATTTACCTGCCCCATTGGGGCCCAGCAGCGCAAAGAAGTCGCCCTGCTGAACGTCCAGATCAATCCCTTTTAACGCTTGAAAGCCGTTGCCGTACACCTTGGTAAGGCCACGGATCGACAATGCCGGTTCGGCCATGAACATGTCCTGTCAGCAAAATGAGAGCTTATGAAGCTAGATGGGAAGATATCGGGGCGAACGCATATTTTTTCAAGCTAACGAACTCGATGCCCTCACGGCGAGCCAGATGACTGTTTTACAAAGGTTAAGGCTACATTAGGCGACACTTTGCCACGCTATTGCAGCAGAACCCAGGCAATTAATACTTTAGTATGACGCGCGCACCGGGCGCTGCGTCAGCACCGGTGCCAAGGGAACAATCGAACATAACAGAGAGCTTGCCTGATAATGAGCACTGCCATTACCTCTTCCAGCGTTGCGCCGCCATCGACGGAGCACGCGACGACCTCACCTGCGCGCCATCGACTCTCCACGCTGCCCCTGCGTCGTCAGCGCCTGATCGGCGTCGGCGTACTGTGGCTGATCCTGGCCGTCATGATCGCCATCAATGCCTGGCAAAGCCGTAACTTGCTCTATAGCGAACGCGAACAGCGCATGGTGACGGCAGTCGACATCGGCATTTCCACGCTGCAACACTACCACCACCTGGCCGAGCAAGGTCAGCTGTCCGTTCCCGATGCCCAGCGCCTCGCCTTCAACATGCTGCGCGACATACGCTTTGGCGAAGATGACAACTACCTCTTCGCCTTCAACGGCAGCCTGCGTATGCTTGCTCATCCGCGCAGAGAAGTAGGCGAAGACATCTCTCAGGTGAGCGACCCCGAAGGCACGCTGATTTTCCAGAGCATGCTGGATAACACACGGGCCAATGGCAGCGGCTTCACCGAATATTACTCCAACTTCGCGCGCGGCAACGATGGCAGCCCGCTAGTACGCACTTACTCCGAAGCTTTTGCACCTTGGGATGTGTACGTGGCCAGTGGCGTCTTTGTAGGTGACGTCAACAGCACCATCGTCAGCCAACTCATTGAAACCATCGTGGTGGGCATTGTGGCCGGTGCGCTGGTGACCCTGGCTTTCTGGGGCATGATAACGCTGATCCTGCGCCGCCTGGGCGGGGAGCCCAACTACGCCGCTGGCGTGGTGTCATGCATTGCCCAGGGCGATCTGACCGCCCCCGTGGTCCTGCATGCCAACGACACCAGTAGCCTGCTCTACGACATCCGCTCAATGCGCGACAAGCTGCGTGAAGCCATGATCGACATCTACACCACCAGCGAGGCGGTGGATGGCAATGCCGGTGATATTGCTGCGGGCAACCAGGAGCTGTCATCACGCACCGAGCAGCAGGCCGCCGCCCTTCAGCAGACCTCATCCAGCATGGAAGAAGTCACGGCGACCGTTCGCCAAACCGCCGACAGCGTGGCACAGGCCAAAGAGCTGGTACGCAGCGCAGGCGAAACCTCGCAGGCAGGCCAGCAGGCCATCGGCAATGCCGTCAACTCGATGCAGGAGATCAGCGCCGAGGCTGACAAGATCACCGATATCGTCACACTGATCGACAGCATTGCCTTCCAGACCAATATTCTGGCGCTCAACGCCTCGGTGGAAGCGGCCCGCGCCGGCGAACATGGCCGCGGTTTTGCCGTCGTGGCCGGTGAAGTTCGCCAACTGGCCAACCGCTCCGCCACGGCCGCCCACGAGATCAAAGGGCTGATCAACGCTTCCAACGCCCAGGTCAGCAACGGCGCCGGGCTGGTCGATACGGCCAAACAACGGATGCAGGACATCGACCTGCAAATTCAGAAGGTCAACGACCTGTTCGAGGAGATCACCGCCGCCACCTACGAGCAGACCCGCGGTATCGAACAGATCAACGTGGCCATCGCCCAGCTAGACCAGGCCACCCAGGACAATGCCTCGATGGTGCAGCAGACCGCCACCTCTGCCCAGGACCTCAAACAGCGCTCACAGTCGCTCAACAGCGTGGTCGGCCACTTCACTCTGGTGGATTGAACCACTTGGCCCGGGCGCATGCGCCCGGGCATTCCGCTTACTCTCTTCCGAACGGCGCCCACGACAAAGCGCTGCTCAAGGCAGTTATCGAACGGACAACAGAAACGAAGAGGATCTGGCAAAGCAGAATCAGAAAAAACGATGGAAAAGCAAAGACGAAGACACAGGAGGGAGGACCGTTGAACTGGAGCGGGAAAGGAGATTCGAACTCCCGACCCTCGCCTTGGCAAGGCGATGCTCTACCACTGAGCTATTCCCGCAACATGAACGGCATTACTTATGGAAACCGGTTACAGCAACCGATGACGACAACCAAGTGTCAGCGTCATGCGAGTGGCGTCCCATAGGGGGTTCGAACCCCTGTTCCCGCCGTGAAAGGGCGGTGTCCTGGACCACTAGACGAATGGGACACATGTACACGCAGACGACTGGAGCGGGAAAGGAGATTCGAACTCCCGACCCTCGCCTTGGCAAGGCGATGCTCTACCACTGAGCTATTCCCGCTTGATGTCGCTAAAAATCGGATTGGCGTCCCATAGGGGGTTCGAACCCCTGTTCCCGCCGTGAAAGGGCGGTGTCCTAGACCACTAGACGAATGGGACGTATAAACACGTATGATTCATTACATACGCGTTATGGAGCGGGAAAGGAGATTCGAACTCCCGACCCTCGCCTTGGCAAGGCGATGCTCTACCACTGAGCTATTCCCGCAACTCCGATGACCTAAACGATACGATGGCGTCCCATAGGGGGTTCGAACCCCTGTTCCCGCCGTGAAAGGGCGGTGTCCTGGACCACTAGACGAATGGGACGTTTCATTGCCTCGTCGAGGTGGCGCGTATATTAATCAGCGCACCTCTTACTGTCAAGCCCTCTGATATCGAAACGTTTTATGCCTGCGCAACGAAGGTGCCTGACGGCAATAACCTGCGCGATAACGGTGCACGAAACTTGCCCATGCACACCACGCCACCCGTTCAGCGCATCCTACAAAGCCCTAAAAATCTTTTATTTAAAATAAAATCGATTTTTTGGCATATCCCTTGCTTTGTACACAGCGTCCCTCGGCGATTGGTGCTCCCCTACCACTGCCGTCTTTCCTTACTGCATGAGGTGCTGTATGTCCTTTACCCGTCGCAAGTTTCTTACCAGCGCTGCTCTGACATCCACTGCGGGGCTGGTGTTGGGCGCCCCTTCCTTGGCCAAGGCGCAGTCGAGCGAACAGTTCAACTGGCGAATGACCAATGCCTACAGCCCAGGCTCTCCGTTCTATGTAGAAGGGCCCGGCAGCCCGCGGGACGTGATTGCCAAGATCAACGCCATGTCGGGCGGACGGCTCAATATTCAGCACTTTGCAGCAGGAGAACTGATCCCGGCCTTCGAAGGCTTCGAGGCCGTGCAGAGCGGCACCATCGAAATGAACGCCGCCAACAGCTACTTCTGGTCGGGCACCACGTTCGCCGCACAATACTTCACCACCGTGCCCTTCGGCATGAGCTTCATGGGCCATATGGCCTGGCTGTATCACGGCGGTGGCCTGGAGCTATGGGAAGAAGTGTATGAGCCTTACGGCATGATCGCCCTGCCGTTGAACAATACAGGCGTGCAGATGACCGGCTGGTTCCGTGAGCCCATCGAGGACATCGGCCAGTTGAACGGGCTGCGCATGCGTATTCCGGGCCTGGCCGGGAAAGTCTATGCCGCGCTGGGGGTCGATGCCCGTGTACTGCCCGGCGGTGAAATCTTCCCGGCGCTGGAGCGGGGCGTCATCGATGCAGCAGAGTTCGTGGGCCCTTACCAGGATCGCCGTATGGGGCTGCAAAATGCCGCGAAGTTTTATCACACCACCGGCTGGCACGAGCCTGCCACCACCGGTGAGCTGCTGATTTCCAAACAGCATTGGGATGCCCTGCCCGACGACCTCAAGATGATCGTGAAAAGTGCCTGCATGGCGGCGTGTCTGGAAAGCGTCACCTGGTCGGAAGCCGTCAACGGCGAGGCCATGGCCGACCTGGTGGACAACCACGGCGTTACCGCAAGCCCCCTGCCAGCCCCGGTGGTCGAAGCGCTGCGTGAAGCCACGATGGATACCCTGGCCACCGAAGCCAACGCCGACCCGCTGGTACGCAAGGTCCACGACAGCTACATGGCCTTCAAGGCCAACCATGACCGCTGGGCAGGCCCCAGCGAACGCGCCTGGTTAAACGACATCATCGGGGTGTGATATGCAAGCCGTGGAACGTCTTGTCCACGGAATCGAGGCGGTGGTCCGGCTGTTTGGCTTGATCGCTGCCTGGATTTGCGTGGTGCTGGTTGCCCTGGTCGCGGGCGATGTGGTCATGCGCTACCTGTTCAGCATTGGCGCCGTCTGGCTCCAGGAGCTGCAGTGGCACTTGATTTCCCCCATCGCCCTGTTCGGCATGTCGTACCTGCTGTTCGTGGGCGAACAGGTGCGGGTGGATGTGTTTTACGAGCGCTTCCCGGTCGCGGTACAGCGCACCATCGAAGTGATTGGCGGCCTGCTGCTATTGGTCATGGGGCTCTACATCGCCTGGCTGACCCTGCCCTGGGTAGAGCAGTCATATCTGCGTAACGAAACCTCACCCAACCCAGGCGGCCTGCCCTTCCGCTGGCTGCTCAAATCGCTCATCCCTCTGGGGTTTCTTCTGTTGGCACTGCAAGGCCTGGCCCACGCACTGCGCCAGGGGTTGGCCCTTCCAAGCCGAGGTGAATAACGCATGTCTCCTAATGAGTGGCTAGCGATCGGCATGATCGTCGCCTTTTTCGTACTGCTGCTGATCGGTATTCCTGTGGCCATCAGCATCGCCGTCACGGCCTTCGTGTTTGGCTACCTGGGGTTTGGCCCCATGCTGTTCAACCTGCTGCCCTCGCGCATCTACGGCGTGGTCACCAACTACACCTTCATGGCCATCCCCCTATTCGTGTTCATGGGGGTCATGCTGGAGAAGTCGAAGCTGGCCGAAGAGCTGATCGACGTGGTCGGTCACCTGTTCGGGGGACTCTCCGGCGGCATGGGGGTGGCCATCATCTTCGTGGGCGTACTGCTGGGCGCTGCCACGGGCATCGTCGGGGCGACCATCGTCACGCTGGGCCTGTTGACACTCCCCACCCTGCTGCGCCGTGGCTACCCGAAAACCCTGGCCACCGGCATGATTTGTGCGTCGGGCACGCTGGGGCAAATCATCCCCCCGAGCCTGGTGCTGATTCTGCTGGCGGAGATCCTCGGTGAATCCGTAGGCACCATGTTTGCGGCGGCCATGGTGCCGGGGCTGGCCCTGGCCGGGATCTATATTCTGGCGATTCTGGTGCTGGCCAGACTCTACCCCAACATGATGCCCCCCATTCCCGCCGAAGAGCGCGCGCTGCTCAGCAAAAAGCAGCTATTGTTCAAGGTGGCTACCGTGGTGGGGCCGCCGGTGGGGCTGGTGTTTGCCGTGCTGGGTTCGATCATCGGCGGGATTGCCGCCCCCACCGAAGCCGCTGCCATGGGGGCACTCGGGGCGCTGGTCTTCGTCGCGTGCTCTGGGCGGCTCACGGTGGCTCTGCTGAGCGAGGTCGCCAAGGCCACGCTGGTCATTTCTGCCATGGTCTTCTTCATTCTGATCAGCGCTCAGGTCTTTGGCCTGGCCTTCCGTGGGCTGGGTGGCGAGCATCTCGTGGGCCGCATGTTCGACTGGGTCCCCGGGGGCGAGCTCGGCGCGCTGCTGTTCATGCTGCTGCTGATGTTCGTGCTTGGCTTCTTCCTGGAATGGATAGAAATTACCTATATTGCCCTGCCGCTGTTTTTGCCCTTCTTCGTACAAATGGGCATCGATATGGTATGGCTGGGCATTCTGGTGGGCCTGGTGTTGCAAACCTCGTTTCTCACGCCACCGTTTGGCTGGTCGCTGTTTTTCCTCAAGGGCGTGGCCCCCAAGGAGGTTTCGACCCTCGATATCTACAAAGGCGCGCTGCCCTTCATTGGCCTGCAATTCCTGGCCGTGGCGCTGGTCTTCGCCTTCCCGGCCATTGCCACCTGGCTACCCGACGCCATTGGCTGGTAGCCCTTGATAACAGTAGCCCTTAATAACAAAGGATAACGTCATGCTTCATACACAACGTAGTTACGGCGGCAGCTGTGTTGCCCCCCACCACCTGGCCGCCAGTGCCGGTCGCGATGTGCTCAAACAAGGCGGCAATGCGGTAGAAGCCATGGTGGCCGCCGCAGCGGCCATCGCCGTGGTCTACCCGCACATGAACGCGCTGGGTGGCGACGGTTTCTGGCTGATTCACGAACCAGGCAAGCCGCCCATTGCCATCGATGCCTGCGGGCCAGCCGCCGCGCTGGCCAGCGCCGATTTTTACGCTGGCGAATCACACATCCCGGAACGTGGTCCCCAGGCAGCCCTGACCATGGCGGGCACCATTGGCGGTTGGCAGGAAGCACTCAACGTGGCCGCCCAGTGGGGCACGGCGCTACCACTGACGACCCTGCTGGCCGATGCCATTCGCCATGCCGACGACGGCGTGGCGGTTTCTCAAAGCCAGGAGGCGCTGACCGCCAAGCACCTTGCCCGGCTCGGCCAAAGCCCCGGCTTCAACGAAGCCTTCCTGCTCGACGGCAAGGTCCCCCGGGAAGGCGAGCGGCTGCGCCAGCCGCGCCTGGCTCGTACCCTCGAACGCCTGGCCAGTGCAGGGCTGGATGACTTCTACCGTGGCGAACTGGCCGCCAGCATGGCCCAGGACCTGGCCGCGCTGGGCAGCCCGCTGCGGCTGGAGGATTTCCACGCCTATCGCGCCCAGCAGGTCACGCCGCTGCAGGTACAGCTGCAGGACGCGACACTCTACAACCTGCCCGCCCCGACCCAGGGCATGGCCTCGCTGATGATTCTCGGCATCTACGAACGCCTCAAGGCTGCCGAGCCCAACGGCTTCGAGCATCTGCACGGCTTGATCGAGGCCACCAAACGCGCCTTCATGCTGCGCGATAGCCACGTAACCGACCCCCAGCGGGTGCCTGCCCCCCTGCAGTCGCTGCTAAGCGCCGAGCGCCTGGCCGAAGAAGCTGCCGCCATTGACCCGGCCAGCGCCCTGCCCTGGCCCCATGAGCCCGCGCCGGGCGACACCATCTGGATGGGCACCGTGGATAGCCAGGGCCGCTCGGTGAGCTTCATTCAGAGCATCTACTGGGAGTTCGGCAGTGGCGTCGTGCTGCCGGAAAGCGGCGTGCTCTGGCAAAACCGAGGCATCAGTTTTTCACTCGACCCCAATCATCTGCGCGGCCTGGCCCCGGGGCGCAAGCCATTTCACACCCTCAATCCGGCACTGGCCCTGTTCGAAGACGGGCGCACCATGGTGTACGGCACCATGGGCGGCGAAGGCCAGCCACAAACCCAGGCTGCGGTGTTCTCCCGCTACGCACTACATGGCATGCCACTGCAGCAGGCGGTCACCGCGCCACGCTGGCTATTGGGGCGCACCTGGGGCGAGACCAGCACCAACTTGAAGCTGGAAGCGCGTTTCGACGATGCCCTGGTGACCGCCCTCGCCACGGCGGGCCACGATGTAGAAGTACTGCCCGAGGCCTTCAGCGACACCATGGGCCATGCCGGTGGCATCGTACGCCACCCGGATGGCCTGATCGAAAGCGCCCATGACCCCCGCAGCAACGGCGGCGCCGCCAGCGTTTAGGCCCGGCACTGGCGCTATCGCCCACTTTCGCACATGCTGAACCTGAGCAGGGCTACCGTTGTCACTGGCATAGCGTCAGGCACAACGGTGGTATCCTGCCTGCCCAATAAGCCTCTGCTTATCAGCAACCGGAGGGAGAGGAGAGCCCCATGGCGAAAATAGCGAAATCCCCTGAAGAGTGGCGCCAACAGTTGACCCCGGAGCAGTACCGCGTCGCCCGGGAGAAGGGTACCGAGCGTCCGTTTACCGGTGACTATCAAGTGAGCGATGCCCAGGGCATCTACCACTGCGTCTGCTGTCATGCGCCGCTGTTCGAGAACGAACACAAGTTCGATGCAGGCTGTGGCTGGCCAAGTTTCGACAGGCCACTGGGCATCCGCTGCGTGGAAGAGCATCGCGATACTTCCCACGGCATGATTCGCACCGAAGTAGTGTGTTCCCACTGCGATGCCCACCTGGGACACGTGTTTCCCGACGGCCCCCCGCAAACGACGGGCCTGCGCTACTGCATCAACTCGGTCTCTTTGGAGTTTCACCCCGACGAATAATTGATCCCAAACGAAGCGCAGCAAGGCGGGCACCATCTGTTAGAATGGCGGCCCGCTTTTTTATGCCGAATGTTAGTGCTTGCAGGAGATCCCCATGCTCGGCTGGTTCCCAGGACATATGAACAAGGCCCGCCGCCAGATCAAGGACGCGCTGCCGGAAATCGACGTCGTGATCGAAGTGCTCGATGCGCGGCTCCCCTACTCCAGCGCCAACCCGATGCTGGCCGAGCTGACCCGCCACAAGCCGGTCCTCAAGATTCTGTCGCGTGCCGACCTGGCCGACCCTGCGCGTACCGACGAGTGGGTCGCGTTTTTCGATGCCCAAGCCGACACACGGGCGCTGGCCATCACCACCACCAACACCCGGGAACTGAAGCGCATTCCCCGGCTTTGCCATGAGCTGGCCGGTGCGGTGCGTGCCGACCGTGATGTTCGTGTGATGGTCATGGGGATTCCCAACGTCGGCAAGTCGACGCTGATCAACGGCCTGGCAGGACGCAAGATCGCCAAGACCGGTAACGAGCCCGCCGTGACCAAGCGCCAGCAAAAGGTACGCATCGATGGCCGCGTGGCACTGATCGATACGCCTGGTGTGCTGTGGCCCAAAATCGAGGATCAGGCCAGTGCTTACCGGCTGGCGGCCAGCGGTGCCATTCGCGACACGGCCATCGAGTATACCGATGTGGCCATGGTGGCCTGTGCCGAACTCGCCAAACGCTACCCCGACGCGCTGACGGCCCGCTACAAGCTCAAGGCGCTGCCCCGCTATGAAGCCCCTGCCACCCCTCAGGCAGAGGTCGATGCCGATGGCCCCCAGAAGCCCGACTTTATGGCCATTGCCGGGTTCGATGGCCACGCCATCCTCACCGAAATTGCCAGCAAGCGCGGTGGTTTGCGCCCTGGCGGCGCCGTGGACCTGCACCGGGGCGCCGAAGTGCTGCTGCATGAACTGCGCGACGGCAAGGTGGGCAGGCTAACGCTGGAAACCCCCGAGGACATTCCACCGCCCGTGGAGCAAATCGACCAAGACAGCTCGCCATCAAGCAACGCATAATGGGCGAATAATCAGTCACTCCCACGGCAATGGACACTTTTGGATAACGCACCCCATGGACACCGCGCAGCCTAACGAATCACACACGCTCAAGAAGTCCCATAAACTGCACAATGTCTGCTACGACATTCGCGGCCCGGTTCTCGACCATGCCAAGCGCCTGGAAGAGGAAGGCCAGCGGATTCTCAAGCTGAACATTGGCAATCCGGCCCCCTTTGGCTTCGAGGCACCGGAAGAGATTCTCCAGGACGTCATGCGCAACCTGCCCACCGCCCAGGGCTACTGTGATTCGAAAGGGCTCTACTCTGCGCGCAAGGCCATCATGCAGGAGTGCCAGCGCAAGCAGATCCCCGGCGTCGGTATCGAGGATATCTATATCGGCAACGGCGTGTCCGAGCTGATCGTCATGGCCATGCAGGCGCTGCTCAACGATGGCGATGAAGTACTGATCCCGGCCCCGGACTACCCGCTCTGGACCGCCGCTGCCCACCTGTCGGGCGGCCACGGCGTTCACTATCTGTGTGACGAGCAGGCCGACTGGGCACCGGACATGGCCGACATTCGTGCCAAGGTCACCAGCCGTACCCGGGCCATCGTGATCATCAACCCCAACAACCCCACCGGGGCGGTGTACTCTCCGGAAGTGGTGCGGGAAGCCCTCGAGATCGCCAGACAGCACAACCTGGTGGTGTTCTCCGACGAGATCTACGACAAGATTCTCTACGACGGGGTCGAGCACACCGCCACGGGCGCGCTGGCCGACGACGATCAACTGGTCATCACCATGAACGGGCTTTCCAAGAGCTACCGCTGCGCTGGCTTTCGCTCCGGCTGGATGACCATTTCCGGCACGCTGGCCAAACAGCGGGCCAAGGACTTCATTCAGGGCCTGACCATGCTGGCCTCCATGCGGCTGTGCGCCAACGTACCTGCCCAGCACGCGATTCAAACGGCGCTGGGCGGCTACCAATCCATCAATGACCTGATCCTGCCTGGCGGGCGACTGCTGGCGCAGCGGGACATCACCATCGAGAAGCTCAACGCCATTCCCGGTGTCTCCTGCGTGACACCCAAAGGGGCGCTCTACGCGTTTCCGCGCCTGGACCCCAAGGTCTTCAATATCAAGGATGACCAGCAGCTGGTGCTGGACCTGTTATTGCAAGAAAAGATCCTGCTGGTGCAAGGCACGGCCTTCAACTGGCCAGACCCGGACCACGTGCGCATCGTGACGCTGCCCTGGGCCGACCAGCTGGGCGACGCGCTGGATCGCTTTGCCAATTTCCTGTCACGCTATCGGCAGTAGTTATTTCAGTCTTCATGTCCGTCGCTACAGCATTAAAAACAGCTACTTGAAACTGTAGCGACAGGCACGCATCTAAGCCATATTCCAGCAAGACCCCGTTATAAACCTGAAGGGAGAAACCCACCCATGATGCGAATTATGCTGTTTCTGGCGACCAACCTCGCCGTCGTACTGGTGGCCAGCTTTACGCTGCGCCTGTTCGGCGTCGAGGGCTATCTGCGCAGCCAGGGAATCAACTTCACTGGCCTGCTGCTGTTCTGCTTCATCGTCGGCATGGCGGGCTCGATCATCTCGCTGTTCATGTCCAAATGGCTGGCCAAGCGCTCCACGGGCACGGTGATCATCGAAACGCCCTCGAATGCCACCGAAAAGTGGCTGGTGGACACCGTGGCCGAGCTTTCCCGTGAAGCCGGGATCAAGACCCCCGAAGTGGGCATTTTCCCGGCCCAGCAGTCCAATGCGTTTGCTACCGGCTGGAACAAGAACGACTCGCTGGTAGCCGTCTCGGCGGGCCTGCTCAACCGCATGCGCCCCGAAGAGGTCCGCGCGGTACTGGCCCACGAGATTGGCCACGTGGCCAACGGTGACATGGTCACCCTGGCGCTGATCCAGGGCGTGGTGAACACCTTCGTGATGTTCTTTGCCCGTGCCGTCGCCCACCTGATCGACACCTTCCTGAAAAGCCGCAGCGACGGTGAAGGCGGTCTGGGCTTCATGGGTTATTTTGCCGTGGTCATGATTGCCGAGATCGTGTTTGGCATCATTGCGTCGGCCATCGTGGCGTGGTTCTCGCGCTACCGCGAATACCGCGCCGACGAAGCGGGTGCACGCCTGGCGGGCACCGGCGCCATGGTCAACGCCCTGGCACGCCTGAAGGCCGAAACCGAAATGCCCGACCAGATGCCCGACCAGATGCGCGCCATGGCCATCACCAAAGGCCAGACCCGCTCGCTGATGGAGCGCATGTTCGCCAGCCACCCACCGCTGGACGACCGCATTCGCGCCCTGAAAGAAGCCGCCTACCGTCAGTGATGTTGCTAGCCACGCCGGTTTCTTAGCACCACGGCGACCTTGATACGCAAGTCTCAAGGTCGCCGTAACGTTTCAGACCCATCTCTGATTCGGAAATACTGCGTTGTCAGAAAGCGACGCACGCACACATCCCCTGCCCGCCGCCTTGGCTGCGTAAAGCTGCTGATCTGCGGCACGTACCAGCATCGATGAAGGATGATCCTTCAAAGAAAGCGCCGTAGCGACCCCCAGGCTAATGGTGACCACTGGAGCAACCAGCGATTTTTTATGCTCCATGGCCAGCGCCCTGACGGCCAACTCGAGCTCGACGGCCTTGCGCGTCGCCTCGGCCAGATCAGTGCCCGGCAGCAAACAGGTAAACTCTTCCCCCCCGTAGCGGGCGACCAGGCCATCCGGCCGAGTCAAGTTCGCCGCCAATGTTGCTGCGATGACTTTGAGACATTCGTCTCCACTGGGATGTCCATAGAAATCGTTGTAGTGCTTGAAGAAGTCTATATCGATGAAGATCATCGACATCGGCAAGCTTCCCTGTCGGCAGCGCTGCCATTCGATATCCAGCAATGTATTGAAGTAACGCCGATTGGCCACTCCAGTCAGCTCATCTTTGAGCGCCAGCTCATGAAGGCGCAGGGTTTCCTGCTCACGGCGCTTGATGATCGCTGCAGAGATCCTGAGCGCCGTAGAGCGTAAAAGCTCGGCGCTTTCATCGAGCATCGCCGGATGAAGAGGGGGCGAGCCTTGCATATCATGAGCCACGCGAAAGACATGGCCACTGCCCCCCAGGCTTTGAGTGACCAAAAGCCGACGACGGTGATTGATATACTCGAACGGCGGCGGTGGCGCACCGTCTAACGCCCAGGTGAGATCCAGGGCTCGCTCAGGCAGCAGGCAAGCATTGTAAATATCGCGCGCGCTGGCGCCCTTGCCTAGCACCTTGACGGCATCGCCAAACTCTTCGATAAACCCTGAGTTCCAGTCGATCAAGCGACCATGGGCATCAAAAACGGCGACGCTTTGGGATAACGAGCCCCCCATTCAAGCCATCCGTGGGGACGTCAGTTGCTCTCGTGCCATGGCCGTTCCCTCCACGCGTGCACGAATTTTGGCGTAAGCCGTTTCACGGGAGGTGGACACATCGTCGCAAAATGGTGAGAAACCGCAGTCGTCAGTGGTGCCAAGCTGCTCAAGGGGAATGAAACGTGCGGCCTGAAGGACCCGTTCGCACACCTCTTCCGGCGTTTCGATACGCGGATGATTGACGTCGATGACACCAATGAAGGCGCGTTGCCAAGGCTTCAAATAGCGCGCGACAATCTTGAGCGCGCGTTCCGGGTTGGACTCTCCGGCCATCGCAATATAAAAGTTGCCGGCCTTGAGTTCGAAAAGGCTTGGCAAAAGCTCGGCATAATCCACATCGGCGCTATGTGTGCAGTCCTGATCGGCCCCGGGGCAGGTATGAACACCGATGCGCTGGCGTTCGTCCTTGGAGAACCTCTCCAGTACGCGGTTATTGAGTTCGATGAAACTGCTCAATACGCTCCCACTGGGATCGAGTTTGAGTGCCAATCGCCCTTCGGTGAAGTCGATCTGCACCTTTTGTGCACCCACATCGAAACAGCCTCGAATCTCCTTTTCCTGCTCATCGATCAGATCGTTCAGAAACGTTTCGCGGTCGTAGCCTTCGAGTTCGTTGACGGGATACATGAGACTCAGCGCCGAGGCTGAAATAATGGCCTGCTTCATGGGCAAGCTCGTGAGCGGCATGCTCAGCGAAAGCGTGTCAGCAGCAGACAAGGCATAGCGAAATGGCCCAGCCGTCAAACGGGGCAAACGCCGTACATGACCGTCGCTGAAGGGGATTTCGAGGCCATCCGGCGCGAAGTTCTTCCCGCCCTCTACCGAATAGGTTGCGAAACTATGGGATTTACGTTGTTCGCCGTCGGTGATGATAGGAGAGCCTGTCGCCTCGAGTTCTCTGATCGTTTGCTGGATGGCTTCGTAATAAAACGCCTCCATGGTGGGCTTGTCGATGTCGCCAGCGTCAAAGCGCCGCTGCGCTTCCATCAGCTTCTCTGAACGGGGAATACTGCCAATGGATTCTGTAGGTAGTATCATTATTGCCCCCTAGCGTCACTGCGTTTATGTGCCTTCTCGGTAAATATAGTTCGCTTTAGCCAGTGTAAAGAGACATGCATAGCCCCACCAGTAGGTTTTTATTCTAACATTACGCTAAATCCCGCCCCTCTCAGCAGGCTCTCGAGGGGTTGCGCCTGCCCCGACAGCCGAACCGTCAGCGAGGCGAACTCACGCCGTAACGGGTAGTTCGCCCGACAATCGTCGAAGCCTTTAGCCGTGCCGAAAAGATGCGTCTTGCGAACGAGCGTGTCGTGGTCACGACGAATGTCGTACACCGCGCGAATACACAGTTCAAGGGCCTCTTCAGGTGTCAAAGGGGCTTGTAGCGTCAGCGAGGCAAGCGCTGGTGGTGGGCAGATATCGGCGAATGCAGGCCCAGCAGCCATATTGAAATGTTTGGCCAGCGCCTGCTGAATCATCCAGGTGCCGCGCAGCTTGCCGTCCAGGCTATGGCCGGCAATGTGCGGGGTTGCCAGGGCCACCAGATCCCTCAGGCCGGCATCGATGCCCGGCTCGTCTTCCCACACATCGAGAATGGCGGTGATGTCGCCCTTGCCTGCCAGGCGGCTGCGCAGTGCCAGCCCATCGATGCAGTCCCCGCGCCCGGCGTTGACCAGCACCGTTTGCGGGGCCAGTTCCTGGAGCCGCTCGGCGCTCAACAAATGGTACGTCGCGTGGGGGCCGTGCTTGACCAGCGGCGTATGCAGGCAAATGACATCGCATTGCTCGATCAGGGTATCCAGGTCCACGAAGCCCTCAGGGCCTTCCTGCTCGGCGCGGGGCGGGTCACATACCAGCACTTCCATGCCCAGCGCGCTCAGCCGCGTCAGCAAGCGGCTGCCGACGTTACCGGCCCCGACGACTCCCACACGGCGCGACAGCAGCGGCCACCCTTCCCGCTCGCTCACGGTCAACAGGCTGCTGAGCACATAGTCCACCACAGCGTCGGCATTGCAGCCAGGCGCACTGGCAAACCCGATGCCCTGGGCTGAGAGGTAGTTCAAGTCGATATGATCGGTGCCGATGGTGCAGGTGCCGACGAAAGCAACACGGCTGTTGGCCAGCAAGGCCTCATCGACCCGGGTGATGGAGCGCACGATGAGCGCGTCGGCATCGGCCACGTCGGCTGCGCGAATCTCGCGCCCGGGCAGGCGGTGCAAGGTGCCCAGCCCGCCAAAGCACGCGTCGGCGGCGGGGATGTTGGCATCGATGACAAGTTTCATAGGCGTTTTGATTTCCGGGCTTTACAATACGCCCGCAACGGCTTGCTGTGCAGGCGTGAACATGATGGCGTTAAGGAGATGGGTGTGATCGTACGCTGGGAAACCGACCATGACTATGTGTTGGTGCACATTCACCAGGATATGTTCGGCGACTGGATTTTCAGCCGCGCCTGGGGGCAGATCGGCACCCAGTTTGGCGGGCTGAAACATCAGTTGGCCGACACCTTGGCGCAGGCACAGATGTGGCTGGAGGACGAGTCCACCATCCAGACCTCGCGAGGCTTTCGCAAGGTACTGGAAGCCGCCGACCACACCCCCGAAGGCCAAGAGGCCATGCGCCAGCTGTCGCTGCTGGACGTGCTGTAGGCACGCCTACCCCAGAAACCGACGCCCATTACGCTGGTGCGCCCCCACTGGGGGCGTCGGGGCTGGCGGGTTGGTCAGGGTCGCCAGCGCCGCTTCGTCCAGCCAGCCTCGCTGCTCCAGCCATTGGCTCAGCCGCGCCAGGTCGAAGCCCCGGTCCAGCTCTTCGCCCTGCTCATCCAGCAACACCGGTATACGCACGCCGTAGCGCTCGACCAGCGCGTCGTCTTCGCTGATTTCGATGCGCCGCAAGTCCACTGGCTGGTTGGCCAGGGTGGTCACCAGCGCTTCGAGTTGAGCGCACAGGTGGCAGCCCAGAGTGGTGTAGATGGAGAGTTTAATCATCGGCTCGGCTCTTGATCAAAAAGACGTGATGCAGGTTGGTACGACGCTGGAAATCCGGGTCGAAGGTGCGCGCGGTGATCTCCTCCACTGCGTAGCGCTGCACCAGCGCATCGTCCAGCTTGAAACGCCGCTGGTTATTCGAGAACACCAGCACGCCACCCGGCGCCAGGCGCGCCATGGCCAGCTCGACCAGCCTTGGGTGATCCCGCTGGATATCCAGCGTATCGCGCATCTTCTTGGAGTTCGAGAACGTCGGCGGGTCCATGAAGATCAGGTCGAAATCGGCATTGGCCGTTTCCAGCCAGCGGAAGCAGTCGTCCCTGACCACCCGGTGCCGCCGGTGATCCAGCTGGTTCAGGCTGAAGTTGTCTCTGGCCCACTCCAGGTAGGTGTTGGACATGTCGACGCTGACGCTGTCGCTGGCCCCGCCTAGCGCCGCCTGTACGGTAGCCGTGGCCGTGTAGCAGAACAGGTTCAGGAAGCGCTTGCCGCTGGCCATGTCGCCCAGCATACGCCGCACGGGGCGGTGGTCGAGAAACAGCCCGGTGTCCAGGTAGTCGCGCAGGTTGACCCACAGCCGCGCACTCCCCTCACGCACTTCGAAACGCTCACCGCTGGCATCGCGCTTCTGGTACTGGGCGGCGCCGGTTTGCCGCTCACGACGCTTCACATAAATCTTGCTGGGGTCCACGTCCAGCGCCTCAGGCAGCACTTCCAGCGCGTCGAACAGCCGCTTTTGTGCCTGAGCAGGGTTCACGGAGCCCGGCGCGGCATACTCCTGCACGTGAACGCGATCGCCATAGCGGTCGATGGCCAGCGCATACTCCGGCATATCGGCATCGTAGAGGCGATAGCAGGTTTCACCGCTCTGCTTGAGCCACTTTTTCAGGCGTTTCTGATTCTTTGCCAAGCGATTGGCAAACATCTGGGCATTTTCCGACACCGCTGGCTTGGCAGGCCGTTCCGGCGCCAGGGCCTCTGTCGTGGCGGAATCGCTGGGCACGGCAGACTCCCTGGCTGCGCCGATCTGCATCATCAGCAGCTTGGCATCCAGCGCACCATTCTTCAGCGCATACTGCTTATGGGCGCGCAGCCCCAGGCGATGCCCCAGGTCGGGATTGCCGGTGAACAGCGCCAGCATCCAGCCGGGGAACAACGCCTTGGCCTTTTCCCCAAGCTGGGCATAGAGCCTGACCAGTTCCGGCAATTCGCCCAAACGCTCGCCGTAGGGCGGGTTGGTGATCAACAGGCCCTGCTCTGCGGTGAGGTCGACGGGGCGAGTGAGCTGAGCCAGACTTTGGCCATGCAGGCTGATCAGCGCAGGAATGCCCGCGCGCATAGCGTTCGACTTGGCGGCACTCAGCGCTGCAGGGCTTTGGTCAAAGCCGATCAGTGGGTTCCTGCAGCGCTTGCGGCCAATCGACGCCCGCGCTTCGGCTTCGCGCTTGAGCTCACTCCAGAGCGCAGGCTCATGCCCCGCCCAGCCATGAAAGCCGAAACGCTCACGGTTGAGGTTGGGGGCCTGGTCGGCGGCCATCAATGCGGCCTCGATCAGCAGGGTGCCAGCCCCGCACAAAGGGTCCAGCAAAGGCTCGCCAGCCTTGGCGCGCTCGGGCCAGCCTGCACGTACCAGCAAGGCAGCGGCCAGGTTCTCCTTGAGCGGCGCATGCCCGACGTCACGCCGGTAGCCGCGCCGATGAAGGCTCTCGCCGGAGAGGTCGATACCCAGGCTCAGGTTGGCGCGATGCAGGTGCGCATAAAGGCGCAGGTCTGGCGTTTTGGTATCCACATTGGGGCGCTCCTGCCCCGAGAGCTGCAGCGAGTCCACCACCCCGTCCTTGACGGTTTGCGCGCCAAACCGGGTGTGGCGAATGTGCTCGCTACGGCCATGAAAATCCACCGCCAGGGTGCGTCCTGGTGCAAGATGCTGACGCCAGGCAATGCGTGCTACCACATCGCGCACCTGCTCGGCGGTCTCGATCATGCTTTCCCGGGCCAGCAGCAGAATGACGCGGTTGGCTAGTCGCGACCACAGGCAGACCCGATAGGCGGTGGCCTGGTCGGCAGTGAAATAGACACCGGCCACGGTGGTTTTACCAGGCTCGGCGCCCAGCGCTTGCAGCTCGTCTGCCAGCAGGCCTTCGATGCCTTTGGGGCAGGTGGCCAGCAGATTCAAAGAGGGTGTTTGGCTCAGCTCGGTCATGTTCTTCGCCGCGCGTCACCGCGCGATATTCCTGTATATGTCAAATGAGTTTACGTCTTATGACAATTTGATGGTCGACAAGTGACCCCATGATGGTCTATCAATAAAAGGGTAGCTACTAAAAACGCATGCGTTGCTTGTCTGGGTCATTACTGTGCACTTCCGCAAGGAGACTCCTGTAACGACCCACGGCTTGTCGAGTCGGCGGCTTTACCTGTTCAGCACGTGAGTGCTAGACACCAAGGTACTGGCGAAGACTCACTCTTGGACTTGAAGTCACCTCTCGAAGCAGAGTTGGCAGCAATGGTCGGCGTCGTGATGACGCTTGAAAGGAGCTCGGTAGACAATGAGCTGCCCGTTTGCTGGCCATTTGCTTCTTATCAAAGGTTTTCGTGAAAAGAGGTTAGCCAATGAAACGACAAAAACGTGATCGCTTCCAGCGGGCTTATGTTCACGGCTATAAAGCGGGTATTACGGGTCGCTCCCGTGATGATTGCCCCAGTCAAGATGTCAATTTACGCGAGTACTGGATGAGCGGTTGGCGTGAAGGTCGCGGAGACCAGTGGGATGGCATGGTCGGCGTTTCCGGCATCCATAAAAACCCCATGGTCATGACCTGATTTATTTACCTTTTACACGGACATTTGGAGTACGGAGCCCGCTAGCCAGCGGGCTTTTTATTGCCTACCCCCTTTATTGCCCACCTCTCCCCCGCGCTTGTCCTGTCAGTGGGCAGAAGCCTGCTCCTTGAGCGCCTCGGCACACTGTTTCACCAGCGTCGGCCCCTGATAAATCAAGCCTGAATAGAGCTGCACTAGGTCGGCACCTGCCTCGATTTTCGCTTGCGCTGCCGCCGCGCTGTCGATGCCGCCCACGCCGATGATCGGCAGGTCAGGCAGTTCGGCACGCAGCAGCCGGATGACCGTATTGGAAGCCTCGAACACCGGTCGGCCCGATAACCCACCGGCTTCCTGCGCCTGGGGGTCCTGCTGAACGGCCTCACGAGACACCGTGGTATTGGTGGCGATCACCCCATCCAACCTATTGAGAGAAATACTGCCCGCCACCAGCGCCACTTCCTCTGCGTTCATGTCGGGGGCAATCTTCACCAGCAGCGGCACCTTGCGACCCAGCGCGTCGTCCAGCGATTGGCTGCGGGCACGAATCGGCCCCAGCAGTGCATCCAACTGCTCGCCGAACTGCAGCGTGCGCAGCCCCGGCGTGTTGGGCGACGAGATATTGACCGCGATATAATCGGCCACCCCATGCACGGCGTCGAGACACAGCAGGTAGTCATCCAGCGCCTGCTCCACCGAGGTGGTCAAATTCTTGCCGATGTTGATGCCTACGATACCGCCATAGTGGCGCTTCTTGACCTGTGCCACCAGGTGCTCGACGCCTTTGTTGTTGAAGCCGAAGCGGTTGATGATGGCCCCGTGTTCGGCCAGGCGAAACAGACGCGGCCTGGGGTTTCCCGGCTGCGCTTTCGGCGTGACGGTGCCCACTTCCACGAACCCAAAGCCCAGCTCACCCAGGGCATCCAGGTGATCGGCATTCTTGTCCAGCCCGGCTGCCAGGCCGACGCGATTGGCAAAGCGCAGCCCCATCAGCTCGACCGGGTCGCTGATCGGCTCGCCATACAGCCGCTTCACGCCACCGACTCGGTGCAGCGTATCCAGCGCGCCAAGCGCCAGACCGTGGGACGTTTCCGCATCCAGGCGGAACATGAGCGAGCGGGCAAGGGTATACATCAGCGAGACACTCCTGGGCGATGGGCTGTTGGCGAGGCGGCCGCAGTATAACGCACTTGGCCCAGCGAGGCAGAATGAAAAGGCCGCGCCCTGGTGAACCAGGGCGCGGCCTTGAGTGGGCCTTTCGTCAGGCGTCAGGCTTCGCTGTCGCTCTCGGCCAGGTCCACCAGCTCACGGACGGCGACCGCAAACAGGGCAAAACCGCCTTCGCTGCCGCTACGGACCTCTTCGATCAAGCGGCACCAGCGACGGTGCAGCTCGGCGTGCTGCTCCAGCCACTGGGCCACGCGCTCCTGGGTGTCGCGGCTGCCCGCTTCCAGCTTCAATACGCTGGTGGTCAGCGCCAGCTGCTGGCGATCGATATCGTCACGGAAGGTTTCACGGGCCTGTGCCTGCCAGGCATCGCGCACTTCCAGCTGGGTGACCTGCTGGATCATCCACGGTAGCTCCAGACGGCTGCCAATCTCGTGGAAGACTTCCGCCACCCGCTGGGGCTTCTCGTTGGTCAAGCGAGCCGCCTGAATGATCCCCAGGCTGGCGTACAGGCGCGGTGCCGCAGCCACCGTAGCGGCCAGGGACTCCGGCACGCCGGCTTGCTGAAGTTCGTCGCAGCGTGCCTGCCACTCCTGCTGCTCTTCACCGCTGAGCAGCTCACCGATGCTCTCCTGCAGCTGGGCCAGACGCGGCCCGAAGTACTCGATGGTGTCCTGAGTCGACAGCCCCAGGTGCTGACGCAGGAACCAGCGGGTGGCACGACGCACCAGACGCATCAGGTCCAGCATCATGGAGTACTGCACCCGGCTGGAGACCTGGTTGTCCAGCGCTTCGATTTGCGCCCACAGGTCCGCCAGGTTGAAGGCATCGCGGGCGACCACGTAGGCCCGGGCAATATCGGCCCGGCCGGCGCCGGTGGAGTCCATCAAGCGGCGCACGAAGACGATGCCCATGTGGTCGACCAGATCGTTGGCGACCTGAGTGGCCACGATTTCACGCTTCAGGCGGTGCTCGTACATCTCGCCCTGGTAGCGCTCGGTGAGCACCGCCGGGAAGAGCCGCTCGAGATGGCGATGGATGTAGGGGTCGTCGGGCACCTCGGAATTGATCAAATCCCCCTTCAAGGTGCTCTTGGCGTAGGAGATCAGCACCGAGAGTTCCGGCAAACGCATGCCCTGGTCGCTGCTGGCACGCTCCTTGAGCACCTCGTCGGTGGGCAGGAACTCCAGCTCGCGGTCGATCTGACCAGCGGCTTCCAGTTCGCTGATGAAGCGGCGATACGGCCCCATGCCCTGATGGGAAAGAATTTCCGACAGGTCCAGCGCCTGGGTCTGGCGATAGTTGTCCAGAATGACCAGGTTGGCCACTTCGTCGGTCATGTCGGCCAGCAGCTGGTTGCGCTGCTTGTCGGTCATGTCGCCATGCTTGACCACTTCGTCGATCAATATCTTGATATTGACCTCATGGTCGGAGCAGTTGACGCCCCCGGCATTGTCGATGAAGTCGGTGTACACCCGCACGCCGTTGGCGGCTGCTTCCATCCGGCCACGCTGGGTGAGACCCAGGTTACCGCCTTCTCCCACGACTCGGCAGTTCAGCTCCTTGCCGTTGATACGCAGCGCATCGTTGGCCTTGTCGCCCACGTCGGCATCGGTTTCATCGGCGCTTTTCACGTAGGTGCCGATACCGCCGTTCCAGATCAGGTCGACCTGGGCCTTGAGCATGGCGCGAATCAGATCATTGGGCGACAGACGCGCCTCGGTGATTCCGAACACCTGCTGCATTTCCGGGCTGATGGCGATGGATTTGGCGCTGCGACTGAACACCCCGCCTCCTTGAGAGATCAGCTCGGCGCTGTAATCTTCCCAACTGGAGCGCGGCAGGTCGAACAGCCTTTGACGCTCGGCAAACGCCGCTACCGCATCAGGGTTGGGGTCGACGAAGATATGCAGGTGGTTGAACGCCCCCACCAGCTGGATCTTGTCCGACAGCAGCATGCCGTTGCCGAACACGTCCCCGGCCATGTCACCGATGCCTACCACGGTAAACAGGTCCTGCTGGGTGTTCACGCCCAGGTTGCGGAAGTGGCGCTTGACCGACTCCCAGGCGCCCCGTGCGGTGATCGCCATTTTCTTGTGGTCGTAGCCATTGGCGCCACCAGAGGCGAACGCATCCCCCAGCCAGTGGCCATACTCGACGGAAATGGCGTTGGCGATATCCGAGAACGTTGCGGTGCCCTTGTCGGCAGCCACCACCAGATAGGTGTCGTCGTCATCGTGGCGCACCACGTTCTTCGGCGGCACGACCTCTCCCCCGACCAGATTATCGGTGACGTCCAGCAGCGCCCGAATGAAGATCTGGTAGCAGGCAATGCCCTCTTTCTGCTGGGTTTCACGGTCGGCATTTTCAGGCATGCGTTTGCACACGAAGCCGCCCTTGGCGCCTACCGGCACGATGACCGCGTTCTTCACCTGCTGCGCCTTGACCAGCCCCAGCACTTCGGTGCGGAAATCTTCCAGGCGATCCGACCAGCGCAGGCCACCGCGCGCCACCTTGCCACCCCGCAGGTGCACGCCTTCGACACGTGGCGAGCAGACGAAAATTTCGTAGGCCGGACGCGGCTTGGGCATACCGGTCACTTTCGACGGTTCCAGTTTGTAGGCAATGTAATCCTTGAAGCGGCCCGCGTCGGTCTTCTGGTAATAGTTGGTGCGCAGCGTGGCCTGGATCAGCTCCATGAAACGGCGCAGCAGCTGGTCGTCATTGAGGCTGGCAACGCCTTCCAGGTGCTCGTTCAGACGCGCCAGACAGTCGTCGGTCTGGCCGGGCTGCTGTTGGGCCGGGTCGAAGCGCAGGCGGAACAGCTCTACCAGCGTCTGGGTGATCACCGGGTAGTTGGCCAACGTGGCGGCAATGTAATCCTGGGACATGCCAAAGCGAATCTGCTTCAGGTAACGCGCGTAGCCGCGCAGCATGGCCACTTCCCGCCAGTCCAGACCGGCCCCGACGATCAGGCGATTGAAGGCATCGTTATCGGCCTCGCCGGCCCAGATACGCTTGAACGCTTCGCTGAACGTGTCGCGCATGTCGCCCAGATTGGCGCCCTGACTATGCTCCAGCTCGAAGTCGTGTATCCAGTAGCGCTGCTGAGGCGCGTTGATGTCGTAGGGGCGCTCGCCGATCACCCGCAGGCCGAGATTCTCCATCATCGGCAGCACGTCCGAGAGCGGGATCTGCGATTCGCGATGGAACAGCTTCAGGTTCATGCCCCCTGCCTGCTCTTCCAGCGGACGATACAGGGAGAGCGAAAGCGTGTCGCCATTGTCCAGATTCAGCAGGTGCTGAATGTCGAACACCGCCGTGCGGGCGTTGAAGTCTTCGCGGTAGCTGGCCGAAAAGGCATCGTGGAAATTATCCAGCAGGTGGTTGGCGCGCTCTTCTCCAAACCCTTCGATCATGGCCGCGTGCAGGTCGTCACGCCAGCTGCGCGACAGCCGTGCCACTTTGCCCTCCAGACGCTTCAGGTCGTACTGGCTGGGCGTGTCGCCATTGAAGCGCAGGATCAGCTGAATACGCGCCAGCACCGATTCGGAGAGGTAAGTGTTGAAATCGCCAAAGTGCGCATCCAGCTCGTCGCACAGCATGTTCTGAATACGCTGGCGCAGGTCGGTCGAGAACACGTCGCGGGGCACGAAGACCAGGCAGGAGTAGAACTTGCCGCTGACATCGGCGCGGATGAACAGGCGTACCTGACGACGCTCACGGATGTTCAAGATGCCCAGTGAGGTAGTGGCCAGCTCGTCGGTGCCGATCTGGAACAGATCATCCCGCGGGTACACTTCCAGCACCTGCAGCAGCTGCTTGCCATTGTGGCCCTGAGGGTTGAACCCGGCGATGTCGGTCACGGCTTTCAGCTTGCGACGCAGTAGCGGAATGTTGCGCGGCGACTCGTTATAGACGGTCGCGGTGAACAGACCAAAGAAGCGACGCTCGCCGATCACGTTGCCATCATCATCGTAGCGGTCCACGGTGATGTAGTCGGGGTACGTAGGACGATGCACGCGAGAGTGATGGGCGCTCTTGGCAAACGAGAGCAGCTGCGGCACCAGCACGTAGTCATTGTGCTCATCCACCCCCTCTTCGGTGCGAATGCGCTCCCGGTAGCGGGGCTGGTCCAGGCGGAACACGCCCAACACGCTGTTGGGATCACGCTGCAGCTCGCTGCCTTCCAGCAAATACTCGTCATACCCCAGGAACGTGAAGTTGTCCTTCAGCAACCACTCGAGAAACGCAATCGCTTCTTCGTGGTCGTCGGGGTCGATCTGCGGCGGACAGTTCTTTTCCAGCTCCTGGATGGCGGAGGTGATCTGCCCGCACATGGCGTCGTAATCACCCACTGCCGTGCGCACGTCGCGCAGCACTTCGTGCAGGTTGCGCTCGATATTGGCCAGGGATTCAGGATCGGTATGACGATCCACCTCGATGACGATCAAGGATTCGCGGGCCTCGGGGGCATGCTCATCCTTGGGCGAGGTCAGTACCTTGAGCTGGTGCTGGCCATCGCGGGCAACCGCAAACACTGCGTTCTGAATGGCATGTACGGTCAATCCGCGCCGATTGAGCTCGATACGTACCGAGTCGACCAGAAACGGCATGTCTTCATGCAGCACGGCCACGAAGGTGTGGTTGGACTGCCAGCCGTGCTCTTCGAAATCGGGGTTGAAAATACGTACTTTAGGGTGTTGACGGTCATGATGCTGGAGAAACTGCCAGATCGAGAGCGTGGCCCCATAGAGGTCGTCAAGACGACGGTCGATCAGGTCCTCGACCGGCACCGTCGCGTAGAAATGGCGCGCGAAGGCTTCGACATCCGCCGCTCGCGCAGGCTCCAGTCGCGCTTCCAGGCGCTCTTGTAGCTGCTTCAAAAGATCCCGCCGACTCTCTTCAATCGCAACGTAATGCATCCATCACCTCGACTGCCTGGGGCCACAACCTGGGCCAAAAAAACGAAGGACAATAGGCCTTTAGGCCACGCTACCAGATAGCTTACGCTACCCTCGTCCAGCACCCTAACCATCTGGCATGTTATTCATGGTGTATGCCGCTTGTGCATCATAAGCACTATTGACAAGCGGCCCATGACACTTGCGTTCAAGCGCTACGCCGTGTCAACAGCACCCCGCACTCACAGTGATGGGTAAACGGAAACTGGTCGAACAAGGCAAAACGCTCGATCTGATGGGTTTTGGTGAGCTGCGCCAAATTGTCGGCAAGCGTGACCGGGTTGCATGAAATATAGACGATTTGCGCGTACTCGCTGAGCTGTTCGCAGCTCTGCTCGTCCAACCCGGCTCTGGGCGGGTCGACCAGCACGGTGGAGAAACGGTAATCGTCCAGCCCCATCTCCGCCACTCGCCGTCCGACTTTTTCGCCTTTCAGCGCCAGCGCAAACTCCTCTGCCGACATGCGCGCCACGTGCGCGTTGTTGATCCCGTTGGCTTCCAGGTTGACATTGGCGCTGGCCACCGAGGTGCGCGAGATTTCCGTGGCCAGCACGCGTCGGAAATTCTCCGCCAGCGCAATGGTGAAGTTGCCGTTTCCGCAATAAAGCTCGACCAGGTCTTCCTGATGATGCCCGGCCGTCACTTCACGGGCCCAGCTCAACATCGTTTGGCAGATATGCGCATTGGGCTGGGTAAAACTGTTTTCGACCTGCTGATAGTGCAGCGTACGACCATCCACCTCCAGGCGCTCCCAGACGTGGTCACGGCTGAGCACCAGGCGCTGTTTGCGCGAACGGCCAATGATCATGATGCCCAGCTCGGTTTCCAGGGCGCGCGCCTGCTCTTCCCAGGCGTCGTCCAGCGGACGATGGTAAATCAGTGTGACCAGCGCTTCTCCCGACAGCGTGGTCAGAAACTCCACCTGAAACAGCCGACGGCGCAGCACATCGCTGGCCAGAAAGGCATCCCGCAACTGCGGCATCAGCTCGTTGATGCGTTCGCTGGCCACGGCAAACTGGTCCAGACGAATGACTCGCTTCTGTTTGGGGTTGTCAGGATCGACCTCGAACATGGCATAGAACAGATCATCGTCTTCATGCCAGATACGAAACTCGCAGCGCTGCCGGTAATGGCTGGCGGGCGAGGGATACACTTCGAGCCCAGGCGGCGCAAAGTCCGCGAACATCTGTTCCACGTAGGCTTGTTTGTCAGCCAGCTGTTCGGCGTAGCGTGCCGGATCGACGGAGGGGATGGCCAAGGTGGCTCCTATTGACTGGAAAATTGAACTTAGCGGCAGCGGTTCGCCGTTAATCAGCGTCGGGCAGCGCGAGCAGCTGGGGGGCACTGAAACCGTACCGCGCCATGCCATCGGCCAGGGCAACGGCGGGCGCCGTGGTAAAGCAGCGGCCATCCGGCACGCTGCTGATCAGCGTGGCGGCTACCTGTCCAACGCGCCGCGCGATGGCGTCCCCGGAGTCCACCCAGGCCAGCGGCACGGGGGAGAGCGACACCAGCAGCGGCTGCAGCAACGGAAAGTGCGTACACCCCAATACCACGGTATCGAGGGCAGGGGTCGCCTGGGTCGCCTCCCAAAGCGGGGCCAGCGCCTGCTGAATGCGGGCGGCGTTCAGCGGCTTGCCCGCCAACCAGGCTTCGGCTTCCACCACCAACGGGTCTGCCGCCAGCCGCGTGACGCGGCAATCGCTGGCGAAGCTTTCGATCAATCCTTGGGTGTAAGGGCGGTTGACCGTGGCCGAGGTGGCCAGCAGGCCAATATGGCGCGTCGTGCTGACCTGCGCGGCGGGTTTGATGGCGGGCACCGTACCAATCACCGGCACCGACAGCGCCTGACGCAGCGCTTCCAGCGCCAGCGTGCTGGCCGTGTTACACGCCACCACCAGCACGCTGGCCTGGCAGGCGGCCACGGCGGCCTGGCAAACGGTCACGATGCGTTTGGCCAGCACGACGTCATCGCGCAGACCGTAAGGAAGCCAGGCATTATCGCAGGCGTAACACAGCGAGGCATGGGGATAGTGCTGACGCAGCGACTGAGCCACGGACAGCCCGCCCACACCAGAGTCGAATACCAGTACGGGGCCTGGCATCAGCGGTTATCCGGCCGATCAATCGATATTGGGGATACGTTGCCCACCCTGCGCTACCCTCTTTGCATGAACGTTTGCATAGATAATCAAAACGGGGCGCTAGTTTAACACGCCCCGTCCAGCGCTGAAGGGGGCAACGCAGGAATTACAGCGAGGGCACCTCGGCACCGCGCAACTCGGCGTAAAGGTCAGGGTAGGCCAATTGGAGACGTTCCAGCTCCTGCTCCGCGCCATCCGGCAGTGCCTGGCGCAGCTCTTCCAGCTCGTCGGAGGTGAAGTGCTGGTCGATCAGCGGGAACAGCCCTTCCCGCTCGTGGCGCAGATAGGCGCGGTGCGCTTCCAGATACGCCTTCAGGTCGTCTGCGAAACGGTCCATGGGTAGAATGTTGTCCATGAGGATCATGTCGATATCATGGGACAGGCGCATCAACCGAGGCTTGAGCTCACGGTAGTCATCGGCCATTTGGGTCATCAGCGGCTGATGCTCCGGCGCTTGAACCTGTAGCCGCTCGACACAGATCCGCTCTAGAGGTGCGGCAAAACCATCCATGTAAGACAAGATGTAGTCGACTACTTCACGCATCAGTTGAAAATCCGGGCGCTCTCCGTCAGCCAGCGTTTTATGCCTGAGCTGAAGCACATGCAGCATGCGCGCCATATTGGCATGATCCAGACGCAGTTGGTTTAACATCGTGCCGTCTCCTTTGATAAGTGTCATACCTCATGCCTCCCCTACAGAAGCCAAGGTACGCGACCATGAGCAGGGTTCTACTACACTAGCGTTAATCCTTGTCTTGCGCCTGGGGATTTGACCAACCAACGCCGAACGTCCCAGTCACGCCAAAAGGTAGCCTGACGCAGCGCTATTTACCACAGACACTTGTTAAGCGTTGAATGTTCAACGTAACGATTTACAACGGAAGTTGCCATGGATCTTTTTGATACTCAATCCACCGAAGAGGCACCGCTTGCTTACCGCATGCGCCCCCTGACGCTGGACGAATACGTTGGCCAGCAGGCATTGGTGGGGCCAGGCAAGCCGCTGCGCCGCATGGCCGAATCGGGTGTCGTTCGCTCGATGATTCTCTGGGGGCCACCCGGCGTGGGCAAGACCACCCTAGCCGAACTGCTGGCCCGCGCCTCCGACACGCACCTGGAGCATTTGAGTGCCGTGATGGCCGGGGTCAAGGAGATTCGGCTGGTGGTCGACGGCGCCCGCCAGCGGCAAACACCCACGTTGCTGTTTCTGGACGAAATTCATCGGCTCAACAAGAGCCAGCAGGACGCGCTGCTGCCCCACGTGGAGTCAGGGCTGCTGACCCTGATCGGCGCAACCACGGAAAACCCCTCCTTCGAGGTGAATTCGGCGCTGCTTTCCCGTGCTCGGGTCTACGTGCTCAAATCGCTCTCTCAGCAAGAGCTGATGCAGGTGATGCAGCAGGCTCTCGACAGCGACAGCCGAGGGCTCGGCAAACGGCGCATTCAGGTGGAATCGGGGGTGCTGGAAGCGCTGGCCCACGCCAGCGCTGGCGATGCCCGGCGGGCTCTGGGGCTACTGGAGACGGCCTGCGACTTCACCGACACCGTCGAAGGCCATGAAGTGCTGCATAAAGCGGTACTGGCCGACGTGGTGGGCCATCAGGCCAGCGCCTTCGACAAACAGGGGGATGCCTACTACGACCTGCTCTCGGCCATTCACAAGTCGGTTCGCTCATCGCGCCCGGACGCTGCCCTGCTGTACATGGCGCGCTTTCTTCAGGGAGGCGGTGACCCGCTGGATATCGTGCGCCGTTTGACGGCCATTGCCTCGGAAGATGTGGGCAATGCCGACCCACGGGCACTGCCACTGGTGATCGCCGCCTGGGATGCCTACCTGCGGCTGGGTGATTACGAAGGCCAGCGCGCCATTGCCCATGCCGCCATTCACCTGGCGGTGGCCCCCAAGAGCAACCGGATCGACCAGGCCTGGAAAAGTGCTCGACAGTTCGTGGCACAGCAGCCTCAGCTGAACGTCCCCAGCTACCTGCGTAACGCCCCGACCAAGCTCATGGAGCAATTGGGCCATGGGCAAGGCTACCGTTACGCCCATAATGAGCCCCACGGCTACCCGGCCGGTAGCGCACACGACTGCTGGCCAGACGAGATACCGGCCGCCCGCTTTTACGAACCCAGTGAGCTGGGTCAGGAGAAGCGCTTTGCCGAGATCATGGCGTGGCGAGCACAGCAGGACCAACAAGCAGATCAGGCACCCGAAGGTGCCTGATCAAGATACGCTCAGCGAGATACGCTGAGCGGAAAGAGCGTTTTAAACAGCAAGCACGCTGCCTACCACTCTTCACGGATGACGTCGGTGCCGTCCGGGATGTCGAAGTCGAACAGGCTGCGGTCGATGCTGCCATTGCGGGTGATATCGCTGAAGGTGATCGAAGTACGCTGCCCGGTGCTGTCCATCATCCACAGCTCGGTCAGGGTTTGCTGGTCGAACACCATGCTGAGCTCTTCGAACAGCGTATCGGCAGAGGTGGGAATCAGCGTAAAGACGTCATCGCCATCCTGCTGCTCGTAGAACACGTCGTAGCTGGCCGTCAGCTCGGTGGCACTTCCGGAAAGCAGTAGCGCCGGCGTGTGCGTGACACGGTCATCCATGGCCTGAACGGTGACCTGCTCCAGGTCCGGGTCGTACAGGTAAACGTCTTCCCCATCGGACACGACGGTTTGCGAATAGGGAGCGTCGACTTCCCAGCGCAGCAAGCCAGGACGTGACAGCCACATCTCGCCATGAGCACTTTGCAGGCGCTGGCCGCTGCCATCGAGAATCCGCTGCTCGAAGCTGGCATGGTAGTTCTCGAGAGGGTCGAGACGCTCGGTGAGACGCTCGGCCGCTTCGTTGGCCCAGGCCATGGGTGCGGCAAAGGTAAGCCCCAGTGCGCTAGCAGCCAATGCCAATGCAGGCGAGCGACGTTGAGTAGGTTCGCGCATAGTGATTCTCCCTAGGCAGTCATTGCCAAAAGCGGATGAGGCACGGAGCAAGCGCTGCTCCTGATGCCATTCAGACGCGAAAGACGCCGCAGGGTTGCACCTGCGGCGCGACTTTCACGCTTGTTGCATGATTGACGAATATCGATGGCTCAATGGCCCACCGGCGGCGGTGCCAGCACCTCGCGGGAGCCGTTGCCCCCCATGGAGGAAACCACGCCTGCCCCTTCCATGGCTTCCACCAGGCGTGCCGCGCGGTTGTAGCCAATCTTGAAACGGCGCTGAACCGCCGAGATGGACGCCTTGCGCGTTTCCGTGACGAACTGGACCGCCTCATCGTACAGTGCATCCTGCTCGGCATCGTCACCCTCCACGCCTTCGGCTTCGAGGCCCGTCAGCGCATCGGCTGAAACACCGCCCGAGAGAATCTCGTCGATGTACTCCGGCTCACCGCGACGCTTCCAGTCATCGACGACCCGGTGCACTTCATCGTCATCCACGAACGCGCCATGGACCCGGTTGGGCGGGCCCGACCCGGCAGGCAGGTAGAGCATGTCGCCATGCCCCAGCAGGCTCTCTGCACCGCCCTGGTCGAGAATGGTGCGCGAGTCGATCCGTGACGATACCTGGAACGCCATCCGCGAGGGAATATTGGCCTTGATCAAGCCCGTCACTACATCCACCGAGGGGCGCTGGGTGGCCAGAATCAGGTGGATACCGGCCGCCCGTGCTTTCTGGGCCAGCCGGGCAATCAGCTCCTCCACCTTCTTGCCCACGATCATGAACATGTCGGCGAATTCGTCGATGACCACCACGATATAGGGCAGTTTTTCCAGTATCGGGGGCGTCTGGTGCATCTCCCAGGGCTCTGGCTCCCACAGGGGGTCCGCCACCTGGGCACCGGCGCGGGCGGCCTCCTCCAGCCGACCATTGAAGCCCGCAATGTTGCGCACCCCCATGGCAGCCATCAGCTTGTAACGACGCTCCATTTCCGCCACGCACCAGCGCAGGCTGTTGGCGGCCTCTTTCATGTCCGTCACCACGGGGGCCAGCAGATGCGGTATGCCATCGTATACCGACAGCTCCAGCATCTTGGGGTCGACCATGATCAGCTTCAGCTCGTCAGGCTTGGCCTTCAGCAGCATCGAGATCAGCATTGCATTGACCCCGACCGACTTACCCGACCCCGTGGTACCGGCCACCAGCAGATGCGGCATCTTGCCCAGATTGGCGACCACGGGCCCGCCACCGATGTCCTGGCCAAGGGCCATGGTCAGCGGTGAGCTCTCCTGCTGGTAGCGGTCGGAGTCGATCACTTCGCGCAATCGAATCATGGCCCGATGAGGGTTGGGTATTTCGATACCGACCGTAGGACGACCCGGGATGACCTCGACCACGCGCACGCTTTTCACCATCAGCGAGCGTGCCAGATCCTTGGCCAGGTTACTGATCTTGGAGACCTTCACCCCAGCGGCGGGTTTGATTTCGAAACGCGTGATGACAGGCCCAGGCCAAGTGTCCACCACTTCTGCCTTGACCCCGTATTCACGCAGCCGGACTTCCAGCAGCTCGGCCATGTCCGCCAACTGCTCGTCGGTGTAGTTGGGCTGATGGGGCTCGGGCGGGGTCAGCAGTTGCAGGCTGGGCACCTCCCCCTCGGGCTCATCTTGGGTCTCGAAACTGGGTCGCTGACTCTGCAGATGTTCGACGGTCCACAGCGTAGGGCCATTATCAGGCTCTGCATCCGGCGGCGTATCTGCCGCCAGGGTTGGCTCATGGCGTGGCCCTGTGGCTATCGGCGCCGGGCTGACGGGCAGCTCTTCGTCATCCTCGTCCCATACCGGCTCGGGCACGACTTCGGGCACCCGCTCGCGGCGTGGCTCCGCCGCCAGGGGCACCGGGGCCGATTCAACCGATGTCGAAGCAGCCACCTGTTCGGGAACGACGGCCAGAGGCGCTTCTTGACGTGTCTCATCGTCCGGGTCGCGGGCGCTCAGCGACGTGGGCGCGGCCATCGCGGCATCGTCTTCTCGGGAAGCTCTCAGCGGCGACCCTTCAGAAACGGGTTCATCGACCACTGGTTTATCGATCACCGGCTCGTCAACCTCTGAGCCGGGTGCTGCCGGTTGCGCCTGTGGCGGCTCGGGCACTCGTTCTGCCTTGAGAGCGGGCTCCTGGGCAGGCTCCGGCTCGGCAGTCGGCGTCACCTGGGGCTGTGCAGCCCAAATACGCGGTTCCGCCAAGGGCGCTGAGGTGTCGGTTTCTTCCGGCTCTGCCAGAGTAAAGCTCGGCTCTCGCGGCACCTTGGCGGGCTCGACAAAGGGCGTTGACTGCTGAGCGGACGCTGTCGGCTGCGGCGCGGCAGACGGCTTCTCCGTGGCGGAAAACGACATCACTGGTTCACGAGGCGGCTCGACCGGCTCCTTGGCAGGCACTGCGGCCTCGGGAGCGGCCTCTTCCTGCACGGGCGCAACAGGCGCCTGTGCAGCAGGCTCGGGGCTCGGTGCCGATGAGGCGCTCGACGGTGCAGCATGGCGCTCGCTCAACACGGCCGCTGCTTCCCAGGGAATGGAGGTATCGCTATCGGGAGCCGTTGCCGTAAAACTGGGTTCGCGGCGCTCACGACGCGACGCAGGTGAGCGCTCGCTTACCTCGTCATCGCCACGGCGGGCTGAAATGGGTGTACTGCTTCCCTGAGGTTCGGGCGTGGCATAGAAGGCATCGTCCGGGGCGGGCTCTGGGTCGGTACTGGTATCGCTGGGCTCGACCCAGGAGCGCTTTTTCACCTTGCTGGCCGCCGCTTTTCCCGCCGCGCGAACGGCTGCACGTTCGGCACGCTTTTCGCGGCTTTTGGCACGACGCGCACTGAACCAGCCGCCCACTCGGCAGAGCCTGCGCCCTACCTCATCGGCCACTTGCAGCCAGGAAGTACCGCTGAACAGCGGAAAACCAATCAGAATCAACGCCGCAGCAATCAAGCCCACCCCACCGCTGCCCACCAGCGGCTTCAGCGTCCCCACCAACCCTTCTCCCAGAATTCCTCCAGAAGCGTAAGGCAAAATACTGTTGGGATGATAAAAATGCAGTGCACCCAGCGTGGTGGTGCCAAACATCAGCAGCACGAGGCCACCCGCCCGCACGGCAATGGCCACCGGGTCCAGCTCGAAACGCACCTGGCGTGAGCGCATCAACCACCAGGCCGAATAGCCAAACATGGCAGGCCACCATAGAGCGCTGGCCCCCAACAGTGAATAGAGCATGTCGGCCAGCCAGGCGCCGACCGGGCCCATCCAGTTACGTACCTGCGTCTCAGGCCCCTGGTAAGACCAGCCCGGATCTGCCGGGTGATAGCTAAACAGTGATAACAGCAAGAAGACGCAGACGGCCAACATCACCACCACGACGCCTTCACGGGCCGAGCCCTGCAGGCGCAGGCCGAACCGGCGCGCCTTGTCCTTTGCCGCCGTGACACGCGTCGATGAACGAGATGGTGACTGGCGCGCGTTACGCTGCGTTCGCTTGTCTACCGTCTTATTTACTTTCAAGCGATTCTCCCTTTACACCACACTGGTGTCTTTAATCCACTTGCGAGTTGGCATCATACCGAGCATCCTTCCGCCGTCACAGCGCTTCTAATCAAGCTACATGTCACAGGAGCAAGCGATGCTACCCTGGCTCTCTTCGCCAACCCCTTTTTTCCCGTCGACCGAGCAGGCATTGGCGTCGCCCAACGGCCTGCTGGCTGCCGGTGGAGAGCTTACCCCAGCGTGGCTGGTCGAGGCTTACCGAAAGGGTATTTTTCCCTGGTACAGCGATGACGACCCCATTTTGTGGTGGAGCCCGGACCCACGCATGGTGTTATTGCCTGCACAGTTTAAGCTACGTCGCAGCTTAGCTAAACGCCTGCGCCATGGTGGCTTCAGTGTGACCCTGGATCAACACTTTTTAGCCGTGCTGGATGCCTGCGCGGCGCCGCGCCGGGGCGAACCCGGCACCTGGATCACCGCCGAGATGCGCCACGCGTATCACACCCTACATACTCTGGGCATCGCCCATAGCATCGAAGTGCATCAGGCGGGGAATTTGGTGGGTGGCCTGTATGGCCTGGCCATGGGGCCGGTGTTCTTCGGCGAATCCATGTTCTCGCGCGTACCCGATGGCTCCAAGATCGCTCTCGCCCACCTGGCATATGCCATGCAGTCCCATGGCGGCCAGTTGATCGATTGCCAGATGCACACCCCCCACTTGGCCAGCCTGGGCGCAACAACTGTCGCTCGCCGCACGTTCATCAACTATCTTGAACAGTGGTTACCGGAAAAAACATTCTGCTTACCCTCAACCCCTGATCAGACGCCTGTCGTGCCCGCCTCGCTCTGGCTTGATGCGCTGCCGAATGCCATCGAGGCGAGATGATGGCGTCACTATCCACTCAAGGAGGCAAGCCGTGAGTAGTAACGCTCCTCGCCGCCCCGTGCGGGATCTGCGCTTCTTCCTGACCGTTCCTCATGCCTGCAGCTACCTTCCCGACAAGGAAGCGACCACGCTATTTCTCGACCCGCAAGAGTCGCCTGTCCCCGGGGTATACGACTCGCTATCCCTGCTCGGGTTTCGTCGCAGCGGGCGACACTTGTACCGCCCACACTGCGAAGGCTGCAATGCATGTCGTTCGGTGCGCATTCCCGTCAACGGCTTCAAGCCCAACCGCACCCAGCGCAAGGTTTGGCAACGTAATACGGATATCACGGTGCGCGTCATGCCTGCCCACTTCGACCCCGGCCACTACGCGCTGTACGCCGATTATATTCGGCTACGCCATGCCGACGGCGACATGTACCCGCCCAGTCGTGACCAGTACCGTACTTTCCTGACGCTGCAGGAGCCCTACGCCCATCTGATGGAGCTGCGCCTCGAGGATGAGCTGGTGGCCGTGGCCGCGTTCGATCAGCTGGAGCACGGCTTGTCGGCCATTTACACGTTTTTCAAAGTGGATGACGCGTTGGAGAAACGCTCGCTGGGTACCTACGCCATCCTGCAGCTCATCGCGCTTTGTGAAAGCAGACAGTTGCCGCACCTTTACCTGGGCTACTGGATCGAGGAGTGCCGCAAAATGCGCTACAAGCAGGCATTCTCACCCATCGAGGTGCTGGACGGGCGTCATTGGCGGCCTTTGATTCGCTAAACAGGCCAGCTTTTTTGCCTTGACGCCAGGCTTACGGCACAATATAGCGCTGTTCCTGAGCGCCTCGGCGTTTGCCGATGCGCGATGAGTGAATTTCTGACCAACCACGACGTAAAAAAGTGAGGATCTGCCTAATATGGCACGCGAAGATCATATTGAAATGGAAGGCGTTATTGTCGATACCCTTCCCAACACCATGTTCCGTGTAGAGCTGGAAAACGGCCATGTGGTCACTGCCCACATCTCTGGCAAGATGCGTAAAAACTACATCCGCATCCTGACCGGCGACAAGGTCAAGGTCGAACTGACGCCCTACGACCTCTCCAAAGGCCGTATCGTTTATCGCTCGCGCTAATCGCCTGCAGGCAACGCAGTTTCTTGCCTGCGCTTTACCCCCCTGCCTTTCTCTGCAGGCTGTACCGCACTTGCCGTACTGCCACGGTAGCGCCGTATAGTGCCGTACTGCATCGCGCTTTACCGTAATGCGCCGCTCGCTAAAAACGACAACGCCCCGTCGAAGACAGGGCGCTGCGTGTCGTAGGAACCGCGCCCGTCAGGGCGCGTCCGCCATCTCCGTCTCGGTGGAGAGATGCAGTTCCCCCTCCTCCAGACTGACATGTACGATGCCTCCCTGCTCGGCCAACTCGCCAAACAGGATCATCTCGGCCAACGGCTTCTTGAGCTTCTCCTGAATCAAGCGAGCCATAGGGCGCGCGCCCATGTCCGGGTCATAGCCCTTCTCTGCCAGCCAGTCGCGGGCGATATCGTCCACGTCCAGCTGCACACGTTTCTCGTCCAACTGCGCCTGTAGCTCGATCAGGAACTTGTCGACGACGTTGCGTACCACCGAGGTCGGCAAAGCATGGAACTGAATGATGCCGTCCAGGCGGTTGCGGAACTCGGGTGAGAAAGTACGGCGGATGACCTCCATGGCATCGGTGGAGTGATCCTGACTCTGGAAGCCAATGGAGCGCCGTGACGCCTGCTCGGCCCCTGCGTTGGACGTCATGATCAGGATGACATGGCGGAAATCGGCTTCGCGCCCGTTGTTGTCGGTGAGGCGACCGTGATCCATGACCTGCAGCAGCAGGTTGAAGACTTCAGGGTGCGCCTTTTCGATCTCATCGAGCAGCAGCACGCAGTGCGGCTGTTTGGTGACGGCCTCGGTCAACAAGCCACCCTGGTCATATCCCACGTAGCCGGGAGGTGCGCCAATCAGACGCGACACCGTATGACGCTCCATGTACTCGGACATGTCGAAGCGTACCAGCTCGATCCCCATGATGTGCGCCAGCTGCTTGGCCACTTCCGTCTTGCCCACGCCGGTCGGGCCAGCGAACAGGAAGCTGCCCACCGGTTTGTCAGGAGATTTCAGTCCGGCGCGCGACAGCTTGATGGCGGCCGACAGCGTATCGATGGCTTCGTCCTGGCCGAATACCAGCATTTTCAGGTCGCGATCCAACTTCTCGAGCAGTTTACGATCCGAACTCGACACGCTCTTGGGCGGTATGCGGGCAATCGACGCCACCACGGCTTCGACCTGCTCCACATCGATGGTTTTGGCACGCACTTCCGGCGGCAGCATGCGCTGGTGTGCACCAGCCTCGTCGATGACATCGATGGCCTTGTCGGGCAAATGACGATCATTGATGTAGCGATCCGCCAGACGAGCGGCACTCTCCAGCGCACCGTCGGTGTACTTCAGCTCGTGGTGCTCTTCGAAGCGCGAACGCAGCCCCTTGAGAATCTTGATGGTATCTTCCACCGAGGGCGCCAGCACATCGACCTTCTGGAAGCGACGCGCCAGGGCACGGTCTTTTTCGAAGATGCCGCGGAACTCCTGGAAGGTGGTCGAACCGATGCAGCGCAGTTCGCCCGACGAGAGCAGCGGCTTCAACAGGTTGGAGGCATCCATGACGCCACCGGACGCTGCCCCTGCACCAATGACCGTGTGAATCTCATCGATGAACAGAATGGCATTGGGCTGCTTGCGAAGCTCGCCCAGCAGGCTCTTCAAGCGTTTTTCGAAGTCGCCGCGGTATTTGGTGCCGGCCAGCAGCGCGCCCATGTCGAGGGAGTAGACGACGGCATCGGCGATCACGTCCGGTACGTCTTCTTCGACGATACGCTTGGCCAGCCCTTCGGCAATGGCCGTCTTGCCCACGCCCGCCTCACCCACCAGCAGCGGGTTGTTCTTGCGGCGCCGGGCCAGAATCTGCACGACGCGCTCGAGCTCGTGGTCACGACCGATCAGCGGGTCGATCTTGCCCTGACGCGCGTGCTCGTTGAGGTTCGTGGCATACCCGGTCAGCGGATGCGCAGCCCCTTCGGTGCCGCCCTCCTCGGCGTCTTCGTTCTCCTGAGAGGAGGGCGAAGGCGCAGGACCGTGGCCCGACACTTTGGAAATGCCGTGGGCGATGTAGTTGACGGCATCCACTCGAGCAACGCTCTGCTGCTTGAGGAAGTAGACCGCCTGGCTCTCCTGCTCGGAGAAGATCGCCACCAGCACGTTGGCGCCGCTCACTTCGCTCTTGCCCGAGGATTGGACGTGGAATACGGCACGCTGCAGCACACGCTGGAAGCCTAGCGTAGGCTGCGTTTCGCGGTCGCCCTGCCCTTCCGGGATCAGCGGCGTGGTCGAGTTGATAAAATCCTGCAGATCGGACCGCAGCTTGTCGAGGTTTGCCCCGCACGCCTTCAGTACATCGACCGCCGAGGCATTGTCCAGCAGTGCCAGGAGCAGATGTTCGACGGTCATGAATTCGTGGCGCTTCGAGCGAGCCACGGTGAAGGCCGTGTTCAGGGTCAGTTCAAGTTCTTTGCTCAGCATGGCAGTCCCCTTTTCGCTACTACCTAGGGCATGTTGCCACCTAGGGCTTGCGTCGGATCAGTTTAATCGACCGGCACTTTCAACATCGGGTACAAATGGCGTGGTTGCAAGCCCCAAGGCTACTTTTTTTCAACGCTGCATGCGGTGCAGCATGATCAATCCGCAGCCTCGATGTCGCTCATCAGCGGGTGCTCGCACTCACGGGCATACTCATTCACCTGATAACTCTTCGTTTCTGCAATGTCGCGGGTAAAGATGCCGCAGGTTGCCTTCCCCTGGGTATGCACCGCCAACATCACTTGTACGGCTTTTTCATTATCCATATTGAAAAAGCCCTGCAGTATTTCGACGACGAACTCCATCGGCGTGTAGTCGTCATTATGCAGCACCACCTTGTACAGAGGCGGCTGGGCCAGCGCAGGCTCGGCGGGCTGTACGGCCAGATCATCTTCATACTCGGGCATACCAGGACGCGTCATGCCTGCATGCAGAGTCGCTGTCACGTCCAGACGTTGTGTATTAGGCATAAGTCACATGCATCATCTTCTTGCTGCTGACAGTCAGGGCCTTGGATCAATTCAAAGACAAGGCTTTTACAGTCCAGGCTTCTACAGACTGTACACCCATGTATAAGACGCCTGCCATCAACAAGGGTTCATGAAAGGTAAAAAATTATCATACAGGAGAGAGTAAAAAACCCTCGCCCGCAAGGCGGGCGAGGGATCGATCAACCGTTGAGGCGCGACGGCTCAGCGCATGATCAGCCCTTGGCCACCATGGCCAGCGCGTCGTTGAAGGTCTTGCTCGGACGCATGGCTTGGCTGGCCAGCTCACCGTTGGGGTGGAAGTATCCCTGGATATCCACCGGCTGCCCCTGCACGCTGTTCAGCTCGTCGACGATGGCACTCTCGTTAGCTTGCAGCGTCTCGGCCAGACGGCCAAACAGGGATTTCAGTTCGGCGTCCTGGTCCTGAGCGGCCAGCGCTTCTGCCCAGTACATCGCCAGGTAGAAGTGGCTGCCACGGTTATCCAGCTCACCCACTTTACGCGATGGCGACTTGTTGCTGTCGAGGAACTTGCCGTTGGCCTCGTCCAGCGCCTTGGCCAGCAGAGACGCACGGGTGTTGCCGAAGGTGCTGCCCAGGTGCTCAAGCGACGCCGCCAGGGCCAGGAACTCACCCAGCGAATCCCAACGCAGGTGGTTCTCTTCCAGGAACTGCTGAACGTGCTTAGGTGCAGAACCGCCAGCGCCGGTTTCAAACAGGCCACCACCGTTCATCAGCGGTACGATGGAGAGCATCTTGGCGCTGGTGCCCAGTTCCATGATCGGGAACAGGTCGGTGAGGTAATCGCGCAGCACGTTACCAGTGACCGAGATGGTGTCTTCGCCTTTACGGATACGCTCCAAAGAAACCTTCATCGCATCGACCGGCGCGAGAATTCGGATATCCAGGCCAGCGGTGTCGTGATCTTTCAGGTACGTCTCGACCTTCTTGATCAGTTGCGCGTCGTGGGCACGGTTAGCGTCGAGCCAGAACAGTGCCGGGGCACCGCTGTCGCGGGCACGGGTAACGGCCAGCTTCACCCAGTCTTGAATCGGCGCGTCTTTGGTCTGGCACATGCGCCAGATATCGCCTGCTTCTACCGTATGGCTAAACACAGTTTGGCCTGAATCGTCGGTGACTACGACAGTCCCATCGGCAGGTATTTGGAAGGTTTTATCGTGAGAGCCGTACTCTTCGGCTTTCTGGGCCATCAGACCCACGTTGGGCACGCTGCCCATGGTGGTGGGGTCGAAGGCGCCGTGCTGCTTGCAATCCTCGATCACCGCCTGGTAGATGGTGGCGTAGCAGCGGTCCGGGATCACTGCCTTGGCATCCTGCAGCTCGTCGTTGGCGTTCCACATCTTGCCGGAATCGCGGATCATCGCTGGCATGGAAGCATCGATGATGACATCGCTGGGCACGTGCAGGTTGGTGATGCCTTTATGGGAGTTGACCATGGCCATGGCGGGACGCTGCTGGTAGAGCGCATCCACATCGGCCTTGATGGCATCCTGCTGGTCGCTGGGCAGCTTCTCGATGGCGCTGTACAGGTCACCGATGCCGCTGTTCGGGTTGAAGCCTGCGCTCTTCAGCGCTTCGGCATGCTTCTCCAGCACGTCCTTGTAGAACTCTTCGACCACGATGCCGAACATGATCGGGTCGGACACCTTCATCATGGTGGCCTTCAGGTGCAGCGAGAACAGCACACCGCTCTGCTGGGCATCGCTGATCTGGCTGGCGATGAAGCTGCGCAGACGACGGCTGCTCATGCTGGCAGCGTCGATGACTTCGCCTGCTTTTACCGCCAGGCCCTCTTTCAGCACGACGGTGCCGCCATCTTTCTGCTGCAGTTCGATCTTCAGCGTACCTGCTTTTTCCATGACCGCCGACTGTTCGCTGCCGTAGAAATCGCCTTCGCTCATGTGAGCGACGTGGGATTTCGAGTCGGCGCTCCAGGCGCCCATGCGATGCGGGTACTTGCGGGCGTAGTTCTTGACCGACTTCGGCGCACGGCGGTCAGAGTTGCCTTCGCGCAGAACCGGGTTGACGGCACTGCCCTTGGCCTTGTCGTAACGCGCCTTGATGGAGGCTTCTTCGTCGTTCTTGGGCTCTTCAGGATACTCGGGCAGCGGGTAGCCCTGGCTCTGCAGCTCTTTGATGGTCGCTTTCAGCTGCGGGCCAGAGGCACTGATGTTGGGCAGCTTGATGATGTTGGCTTCCGGCGTAGTGGCCAGTTGGCCCAGCTCTGCCAGGTCATCGCTGACCCGCTGTTCGTCGCTCAACACGTCCGGGAACTGCGCCAGGACACGCGCCGCCAGAGAGATATCACGGGTTTCTACTTCGACACCGGCCGAGTCGGTGAAGGCATCAATAATCGGTAACAAGGAGTAGGTAGCGAGCGCAGGAGCTTCATCGGTGAGCGTATAAATGATCTTCGGCGTTTTAGACATTTTGCGTTAACCTCTTCTTTTCAGTCGCTGTGATTATAAAAAACCCTGAGCTACGCGGCTCATACAACGAATAGCCTTGCCGCGAAGCGGGTGGAGCATCCTGTATGCGCTGCCCCTTATGGTCACTCGGTGGTAAAACGACGCCGGTACATCTCAAACGGCTGCGCCGGAGTATACCAGCGCTGCACGGTAATCGCATGAGCGATTGTCGACAAATCAACTGACCCGCTATTCGAGCCCATGAGCACGCTATATTTACTGCACAAGCCCTACCGAATGCTTTCCCAGTTTACTGACCGGGAGGGCCGCGCCACCCTGGCCGACGTGATCAGCGTGCCCGGGGTCTACGCCGCAGGTCGGCTGGATTACGACTCCGAAGGCCTGCTGCTGCTCAGCGATGATGGAGCCTTGATTCACCGCATTGCCCATCCTCGCCACAAGCAGCCCAAGACCTACTGGGTACAGCTGGAAGGCCAGCTCACCGACGATGCCCTTCACGGGTTGCGCTCCGGGCTGATGCTCAAGGATGGCCCAACGCTGCCCGCCAAGGCGCGGCGCATAGCGCCCCCCGACCTGCCAGGGCGAACCCCCGCCGTCGACCCCAAACGGCACCCGGTGACCAGCTGGCTGGAGCTGACCATCAGTGAAGGCCGCAACCGCCAGGTACGCCGCATGACGGCGGAGGTAGGCTTCCCTACCCTGCGCCTGATACGCGCGGCCATTGGGCCCTGGCGGCTGGAGGGGCTGGCGCCCGGCGAATGGCACAAGGAGACCCTCCACGCGCCGCGTCAGGCACCGGCGAAAACGGCGCGCCCCCGCCCGACTCGGAGAAAGCCGCGATGAACCGCCCGATCATTCGCAGCACGGTGGCCTGCGTGGTTCGTGAGGGGGAGCGCTTCCTGATGGTCGAAGAGGACAAGGGTGGCCCGCTGACGCTGTTCAACCAGCCCGCGGGCCATATCGAACTGGGTGAAGGCCCTATGGCCGCCATGCTGCGCGAAGCTCGGGAAGAGACCGCCTGGCACGTTTCACTCACCGGCTACCTGGGCCTCTACGTGCTGCATACCGAACAGGGCGAGACCTTTCACAGCCACGGCTTCGTGGCCGCTCCACTCCACTCGCTCGGCACACCGCTGGATAACGACATCCTGGCCACTCACTGGCTGACCCGCGCCGAGATTGCCGCACTGGCCAGCGAGCGTCGGCTACGCAGCCCGCTGGTGCTCCAGCGTATCGACGATGCCCTGGCAGGTCGTCACTACCCGCTGGACGTGATCCGCGAGTGAAGCACTCGAAGCATCCGGCTCCCATCGTGTATAATCGCCGCCCACTTGCATACCACTTCAACTGAGGATGCCCATGACATCCACCCATGGCACCGCTACCCAGGCCACCCCCGACACCGCCGCTCACGCCACTGGCAAGGTCATCGTGGGCATGTCAGGAGGCGTCGATTCATCCGTCTCGGCTCTGCTGCTGCTTCAGCAGGGGTACGAGGTCGAAGGCCTGTTCATGAAGAACTGGGATGAAGACGACGGCACCGAATACTGCACTGCCAAGGAAGACCTGGCCGACGCAGAAGCGGTCTGTGCCAAGCTGGGCATCAAACTGCACACGGCCAACTTCGCCGCCGAATATTGGGACAACGTATTCGAGCATTTCCTGGCCGAATACAAGGCGGGGCGCACTCCCAACCCGGATATCCTGTGTAACCGAGAAATCAAGTTCAAGGTGTTCCTGGAGTACGCCGAAATGCTCGGCGCCGACAAGATCGCGACCGGCCACTACGTGCGCCAGGGCGAGCGCGCAGGTCGACCACGGCTGCTCAAGGGGCTGGATGCCAACAAGGATCAGAGCTATTTCCTGCACGCCGTACCTGAAGCGGCCATTGCACGTACGCTGTTCCCCGTCGGCGAGCTGGAGAAACCCGCCGTGCGCGCCTTGGCCGAACAACACGACCTGGTGACGGCCAGGAAAAAGGACTCCACCGGTATCTGCTTCATCGGTGAGCGTCGCTTTCGTGATTTCCTGCAGCAGTACCTGCCCGCTCAGCCAGGCACCATCGAAACACCGGAAGGCGATGTGATTGGCCAGCACATGGGGTTGATGTACTACACCCTCGGCCAGCGCCAGGGCCTCGGAATTGGCGGGCTAGCCAACTACCCTGAAGACCCCTGGTACGTGGCAGGCAAGGACCTGACGCGCAACGTGCTGATCGCCGTGCAAGGCAAGCAGCACGCCCTGCTGTATACCAATGCGCTGGCCACCGAAGCGATGGACTGGGTAGCGGGCGAGCCACCTGCCCAGCAGGGCCGGTTTACCGCCAAGACGCGCTACCGCCAGAGCGACTGCCCCTGCGAGATCCGCGCCCAGGCCGACGGCAGCGTCGAAGTCATCTTCGATGACCCGCAGTGGGCCGTGACGCCCGGCCAATCGCTGGTGCTTTACGACAACGACATCTGTCTGGGCGGCGGCGTAATTCGCGCCACCTGGAACACCACGGAGGCCGCGGCATGAGCGCCACCCCCATTTATCGTGCTCCCGACTCTCCGGCAGCGCGCCAGGCCCTGGCTCTGGCCGGGGTCTTTCAGGCCGCCAGCCTGGTGGACGAACTGGCCCGCACCGGGCAGGTAGACACCCGCGCCTGGGACACGCTGATCCATGCCACGGTGGATACCAACCCTGAAAGCTTCGAAGCCATTTACGGCGGACACCCCAACAACCTGCGCCGGGGGCTCGACACACTGGAAGCCCTGGTAGGCCGCAAGCAGGCCAATCCGGTGGTGCTGCGCTACGGCTTTTCGCTGCTGCTATTGATGAACAAGTTGCGTAACGACACGGCCATGATGGACCTGCTGGGCCAGAAACTCACCCACGTGCAGGGGCAGGCAGAGCACTTCGGCACGACCCACGAAAACGTGATTGCAAGCCTGGGGGAAACCTATCAGGAAACCCTCTCCACGCTAAAGACCCGCATCGTGGTACAGGGTGACCCCTCGCTCTTGCAGACCCGCATGATGCCCGAACGCGTACGCGCCTGTCTCATGGCCGGTATCCGCTTTGCGCTGCTGTGGCACCAGCAGGGTGGACGGCGCTGGAAACTGGTGTTTCAGCGCAAGGCCTTGCGCCGCGCTCTGGATGAGCTGGGCTAGACAAACGCTGCCTCGCCAGCCTGACGCCCCAACCACTGATGTTCGACCACCGACTCTCGATCACCGACTCTCGATCACTGACTCTCGACCAACCTGGAAACCAAGCCATGCAACTCTCAGCCTTGACCGCACTTTCCCCTGTTGACGGCCGCTACGGTGCCAAAGCCGCAGCGCTGCGTGAACACTTCAGCGAATTCGGTTTGATCCGTGCCCGTGTGATCGTGGAAGTGCGCTGGCTGCAACGCCTTGCAGAGCACAGCCAGATCGTCGAAGTACCGCCGCTTTCGGCAGCCGCCACGGCCTTCCTGGAGCAGTTGATTCGTGAGTTTTCAGTGGCCGATGCCGAACGCATCAAGGAGATCGAGCGCACCACCAATCACGACGTCAAGGCGGTCGAATACTTCCTCAAGGAGAAGATTGCCGATCAGGCCGAGCTGCATGCGGTCACCGAATTCATCCACTTTGCCTGCACCTCCGAGGACATCAACAACCTCTCCTACGGGGTCATGCTGGCCGATGGCCTGAAAGCCATGCTGCCTACCCTGCATGAAGTGGCCGATGAAATCGGTAAGCTGGCCATCGCCCACGCTGGCCAGCCCATGCTGTCGCGCACCCATGGTCAGACGGCGAGCCCCACCACCCTGGGCAAGGAAATGGCCAACGTGGCCTACCGCCTCAAGCGCCAGCTCAAGCAGATCGAAAGCGTCGAGATTCTGGGCAAGATCAACGGCGCCGTGGGCAACTACAACGCTCACCTGACCACCTACCCGGATATCGACTGGGAAGCCAATGCGCGCACGTTCGTGGAAGGGCTGGGACTGAGCTTCAACCCTTACACCACACAGATCGAACCCCACGACTACATTGCCGAGCTGTTCGACTCCCTGTGCCGCTACAACACCATCCTGATCGATTTCGATCGTGACGTGTGGGGCTACATTTCGTTGGGCTACTTCAAGCAACGCACCGTCGAGGGCGAAATCGGCTCCTCCACCATGCCGCACAAGGTCAACCCCATCGACTTCGAAAACTCCGAAGGAAACCTTGGCTTGGCCAATGCCATCCTCAGCCACCTGGCCCAGAAGCTGCCGATTTCCCGCTGGCAGCGCGACCTGACCGACTCCACGGTGCTGCGCAACCTCGGCGTCGGCCTGGCTTACGGCTTGATTGGCTACCACGCCAGCCTGAAAGGCATCAGCAAGCTGGAAGCCAACCCGGCCAGACTCGCCGAAGACCTGGACAACAGCTGGGAAGTGCTGGCCGAACCCATTCAGACCGTCATGCGTCGTTACGGCATCGAGAAGCCCTACGAGAAGCTCAAGGAGCTGACCCGCGGCAAGCAGATCGACCAGGCAGGCTTTGCAGCCTTCATCGACACCCTGGCACTGCCCGACGATGTGAAACAAGAGCTGAAATCTCTTTCGCCAGCCAGCTATATTGGTAATGCGAAGGCGCAGGCCGAAGCCCTTCCGCAACGGCTTGCGTCCCTATAAACGCACGCCGTTTCGATCCGTGCCGCTCACTCACTTCAGGATAACGCCATGAGTCATCACGATAAGCCACTCACCCTGCTGGGTGATTTAACACCCGCCGACTTCCTGGCCCACTACTGGCAGCAGAAGCCCCTGCTGATTCGTGGCGCTATCCCGGACTTCGTCAGCCCCATCGACCCCGATGAGCTGGCAGGCCTGGCCTGCGAGCCGGGCGTGGAAGCGCGGCTGGTGGAAGAGAACGGCCCTGACGGCCCCTGGCAGGTATCCCACGGCCCCTTCGATGACGCTACCTTCGAGCGCCTCCCCGAAGGCCACTGGAGCCTGCTGGTGCAAGCCGTCGACCACTACGTGCCCTCCATTGCTGCGCTGATGGACGAGTTCGACTTCCTGCCCCGCTGGCGCATGGACGATATCATGGTGAGCTACGCGCCCCCCGGTGGCAGCGTCGGCCCGCACATCGACCAGTACGATGTGTTCCTGCTGCAGGCCCGCGGTCATCGCCGCTGGCAGCTGGGCGGCAAGCAGCCGGACAACGCGCCGATCGTGCAGGGCATCGACCTGCGTATTCTGGAAACCTTCGAGATAGAACCCGGCTCCGACTGGACCTTGGCACCGGGCGACATGCTCTACCTGCCGCCGGGCTGGGCGCATCACGGTGTCAGCCAGACCGACGACTGCATGACCATTTCAGTGGGTTTTCGCGCTCCCTCGGCCGACGAAGCCATCACCTCCTACGCCGACTACGTGGGCGAGCAGATGTCGGAATCCCAGCGTTACAGCGATGCGGGCATGGCACCGGCCCAACATCAGAGCGAGCTGGACGACGCCGCCATCGAGCGTATGCGTCAGTTCATCCTCTCGACGCTGGACAAACCCGAGCAGATAGCCCAGTGGTTTGGCCGCGTCATGACTCAGCCCAAGTACGTCGACCAGCTGATGCCGCTGGACGAGCCGCTGGACGAAGCCACCCTTGTTGCTCAGCTACAACAGGGCGAACCGCTGTTCCATATGCCGGGCTCGCGCTTTGCCTGGCGCAGCGATGCCGCCGGCACCACGCTGTTCGTGGATGGCGACGGGTACTTCTGCTCGGAAGCGCTGGCCAAGCGGGTCGCCGACCCGGAACCCATGTACGACGAGGTGCTGGAACTGGACGGTGCGGCAGCGCTGCTCACGCAGCTGATCAATAGCGGCAGCCTGGGTTTCATGAGTGAAGACGACGAGGAGTAAGGCGTGAACGCAGCCACCACCGTGCAACAAGGCAACTGGCATGAGTTGGGCAACGCGGCGTCGTTGATTCGCCGCGTGGTCTTCATCGATGAGCAGCAGGTTTCTCAGGAAGAGGAGTGGGATGGCCGGGATAGCGAATGCCTGCACTTCCTCGCCACGCTGAATGACGAGCCGGTGGGTACCGCACGCCTGCTGCCCGACGGCCATATTGGTCGCGTAGCGGTGTTGAGCAGCGCACGGGGCGCGGGCATTGGCTATCAACTCATGGAGGCTGCCATCACCGCTGCCCGCGAGGCAGGCCATCGCCACGCGGCCCTCAGCGCCCAGCTACACGCCCTCGCCTTCTATGAGCGTTTAGGCTTCGTAGCCCATGGCGAGGTCTTCATGGATGCCGGCATCCCCCACCGCGAGATGACCCTGGTGCTGTAACCCGTCACCAGACCATCGAATACGCGTTACAGCGCCGCTAAGACAGCGGCGCTTTTTTTGTTTGCGCTCAACAGGCGAAAAACGACTACACAAACAGGGCGTTCGGCGTAGTCGATGTCGTCGGACTACAACGCCTTCTGCCCCGAAGTGACAATTGTTGAATGCAGCTGCCTGACCGATAGTTATTGCACTGCAGCGACATTGGTTCTCAGCTCTTACGCCATGTCGCTGTATGACGCCAAGCGCCGAGGCACGACGTTTTACTGAGAGACGATTGGCCTAGAGACAGCGCCGCAAAATTGCACAATGCTGAACGCTATCTCGCAGGTGCAGCATAACAACAAGCTAGCCTGCGAACGACGATAACCCTGGAGGAATCAGCTCATGTCAGGACTGCTCGACGATATCAAAGCCATGGCCCAACTGCGCGAAGCCCAAGGCGGCAAGTGGTCAGCGATCAAACCTGAATACGCCGCTCGGATGCGTGCCCAGAACCGTTTCCATACTGGCCTGGACATTGCTCGTTACACCGCCAAGATCATGCGTGACGACATGGCCGCCTACGATGCCGACACCTCCCAGTACACCCAATCGCTGGGTTGCTGGCACGGCTTCATCGGCCAGCAGAAGCTGATTTCCATCAAGAAGCATTTTGGCACCACCAAGCGCCGCTACCTGTACCTTTCAGGCTGGATGGTGGCAGCCCTGCGCTCCGAGTTTGGCCCGCTGCCTGACCAGTCCATGCATGAGAAAACCTCGGTGGCCAACCTGATCGAGGAACTCTACACCTTCCTCAAGCAGGCCGATGCCTGGGAACTCAACCACCTGTTCCGTGCGCTGGACGACGCCAAGGAAGCAGGCGACAGCGCCAAAGAAAAAGAGCTGATCAGCAAGATCGACAACTACGAAACCCATATCGTGCCGATCATTGCCGACATCGATGCCGGATTTGGTAACGCCGAAGCCACGTACCTGCTGGCCAAAAAATTCATCCAGGCGGGTGCCTGCTGTATCCAGCTCGAAAACCAGGTATCCGACGAGAAGCAGTGTGGTCACCAGGATGGCAAGGTCACCGTGCCCCATGAAGACTTCCTGGCCAAGATCAACGCCGTACGTTACGCCTTTCTGGAGCTGGGCGTCGAAGATGGCGTCATCGTGGCCCGTACCGACTCGCTGGGCGCTGGCTTGACCCAGAAGATCGCCGTCACCAATGAGCCAGGCGACCTGGGCGACCAGTACAACAGCTTCCTGGATGGCGATGTCATCGAGAACGCCTCGGACATCAACAACGGCGACGTAGTCATCAAGCAGAACGGCAAGCTGGTCAAGCCCAAGCGTTTGGCTTCTGGCCTCTACCAGTTCAAGCCAGGCACCGGCGAAGACCGCGTGATCCTGGACTGTATCACCAGCCTGCAAAACGGTGCCGACCTGCTGTGGATCGAAACCGAGAAGCCCCATGTGGGCCAGATCGCCAGCATGGTGAACCGCATCCGCGAGGTCGTGCCGGACGCCAAGCTGGTGTACAACAACTCACCCTCCTTCAACTGGACGCTGAACTTCCGCCAGCAGGTCTTCGATGCCTGGGAGAAAGAGGGCAAGGACGTATCGGCCTACCAGCGCGACAAGCTGATGAGCGTCGAATACGACAACACCGAGTTGGGGCAACTGGCCGATGAGTGGACGCGCAACTTCCAGCGTGACGGGGCGCGCGAAGCGGGTATCTTCCACCACCTGATCACCCTGCCCACCTACCACACGGCGGCGCTGTCTACCGACAACCTGGCCAAGGGCTACTTCGGTGACGAAGGCATGCTGGCCTACGTGGCAGGCGTCCAGCGTCAGGAAATTCGCCAGGGTATCGCCACGGTCAAGCACCAGGATATGGCGGGCTCCAACATCGGCGACGATCACAAGGAGTTCTTCCATGGTGAGGCCGCACTGAAAGCTGGCGGCAAGGACAACACCATGAACCAGTTTGGCTAAGCACCTAGCCACTGCAGCGCACCAAGGGGAGCCACGGCTCCCCTTGGTGTTTTTTGCAGCGTACTTCATGGTCTGTCGATTTTTTGCACACTGCTTTCTTAATGCCTGTCTACACTCTACTTTGTGACCTTTTTTCCAAACGGCTGGTCAAAAGCGTACGCTTTGGGTATCTTTTAGCGAACGCCGTTCTATAATGAGACGCACGCATTGATCTGCGGACGTTCACAGCCAGATGGGCTGATTCTTACTGGAGGTTTGAATGAAACGTTTACTACCCGTTGCAGCGCTGAGCATCCTGGCACTGGCTGGCTGCGCCAACACATCCACCTACTCGGGCGATGTGTACCGCGGCAACCAGGCGCAGACGGGCCAGAGCGTCAGCTATGGCACCATCGTGGCCGTTCGTCCGGTACAGATTCAGGCCGATAGCCGCACCGGCAACCTGCTGGGCGGTGGTGGTGGCGCCGTGATTGGCGGCATTCTGGGCAACCAGGTGGGCGGTGGCACAGGTCGCCAACTGGCCACCGTGGCAGGCGCGCTGGGCGGTGCCGTAGCAGGCACGGCGGCAGAAGACCGCGTCAACCGCGTCAATGCACTGGAAATGGAAGTGCGTCGTGACGACGGTACCGATGTGGTCGTCGTTCAACGTGCCGACCGTCAGTTCCAGGCTGGCCAGCGTGTGCGCCTGATTGGCAGCGGCGCCAATCTGAGCGTTGCCCCCTACTGATCGCCCCTCGCACCCGCGCGGGTCATGGCTGACCAGCGCCTGCAAAAGTGCGGTCTCGAAAAAAAAGCCCGTCCACCAGAGTGGACGGGCTTTTTCATGTCTGCTTCAAGCCATTTCAGGCCATTCGTGAACAACGGGTGGCGAGGTACAGCACATGCCACCCATTGGGCAGGGTTAGTGAGTCACCTTGTTGCTGGCCCAGTTGGCCAGCTTGAACACGATGAATCCGATCAACGCCAGCAGCAGAGCCACCAGCAGAATATCGACCGGACGCACCAGTGTGGTGGCCCCCAGGATCGCAATGGCCGCTACCCACAAGTGGCGATTCTCGCCATGGGTCTTCAAGACACCGGGCAACAGCTTGTCCAGCCCTTGGCTAAAGCCATTGTCCCAACGCTTGTTGGCAAAGTAGGCAATCAGCACGAAGGCTACCACCCAAATCAGGAAAACAGTCATATCAAGCTCCGATCACACTTCGTTAGCTTATGGAAAAAGGGTAAAGGTAGGGTATCGCTGGTCACTGCCGGGCGCAATAGTGCCAAAGGCGTGGGGGTTAAAAACCCGGCTTACCCCCTGACAAGCCAGCCCACACGCGTTACCATGTTGGGACATGCACTCACCGAAAGGTTATTCAATGCAAATTGCGCAAAACTCGGTTGTCGCGTTTCACTACACTCTGACCAACGATGCAGGTGAAGTGCTGGACAGTTCCGAAGGCCGTGAGCCGCTTACCTACCTCCACGGTGCCGGTAACATCATCCCGGGCCTGGAAAAAGAGCTGGAAGGCCGCGCCGCAGGCGACAAACTGAACGTCAAGGTAGCCCCTGCCGAGGGTTACGGTGAAGTTCAGGAGCAGCTGATGCAGGAAGTTCCTCGCGATGCCTTCCAGGGCGTCGAGAGCATCGAGCCGGGCATGCAGTTCCAGGCCCAGACCCAGGGCGGCCCGCTGATGGTCACCGTCACGAAAGTGGAAGGTGACACCGTCGTCGTGGATGGCAACCATCCGCTGGCAGGTCAGCACCTGAACTTCGACGTTGAGATTGCTACCGTTCGTGAAGCAAGCGAAGAAGAAGTTCAGCACGGACACGTGCACGGCGAAGGCGGCGTTCACCACTGAGCGTAAGCCATCGTCATCCAGGCGGCCTGCAGGCCGCCTTTTTTGTGGCCGTTTCCCTGCCCCTTATTCGCCAGGAATCAGTACCAGCTGCCCATGGCGTACGCTGCGTGACGAGGTCACTTCGTCGGCAAACTGCTTCAGGGCACTCCCCTGCCCTTTGAGCAGCGCCACTTCCAGGCAGCTGTCATGATTGATATGCACATGCAGCGTCGACAGCGTGAGGTCGTGGTGGTCGTGGGAGTGCCGGGTCAGCCGTTTGGAAAGCTCCCGTGCCGCATGGTCGTAGACATACACCAAAGCCCCCATGCACGGGGCATCCGGCGCGACCTCTTCCTTGGCCTGAGTCAGCCCGCTGCGGGTCAGGTCTCGAATGGCCTCGGAACGGTTCTGATAGCCACGTTGCTGCATCAAGGCATCCACCTCGCGCAGCAGCTCTTCATCCAGCGTCACGGTAATACGTTGCATACGTTCTCCTTTGCTCACCCGAGCGTAGAATGGACCTGTTGACTACCCGCCGCACGAGTATGATGTTATTGTAAAAACATCATACTTATTCATCACAGGGTGCTCCATGCGTCGTTCGATACTACTGACCATTGCCAGCACATGTCTGGCGCTCGGCGCTCCCGCGCTGGCCAAAGAGCAGTTGGTGCTTGCCATCGGCGGCGAGCCAGACCAGGGCTTCGACCCGCTGCTGGGCTGGGGGCAATACGGTAGCCCGCTGTTTCAGTCCACGCTGCTCACCCGTGGCCAGGATTTTACCCCTCAAGCGGGGTTGGCCACCGAATGGTCCCTGTCGGACGACCAGTTGACCTGGACACTGCATCTGCGCGAGGACGTTCGGTTTGCCGATGACACGCCGCTCACCGCTCGGGATGTGGCATATACCTTCAATGCCGCCGCCACGGCGGGAGGCCGAGCCGACCTCAGCGCGCTGGCACATGCCGACGCCGTGAATGACCACACCGTCACGCTTACCCTGAAATCCCCTCGCATCACCTTCATCGACCAGCTGATGACCCTGGGCATTGTACCTGATGCCGAGCGGGAAAATGGCCATCATGCGGGTTACGGCCGCCAGCCGCTGGGCTCTGGCCCCTACCGCATGGTGGAGTGGCAGGAAGGTGAGCAGCTGATCGTCGAGCGTAACCCCTATTTTTACGGCCCTGCTCCGGCCTTCGAGCGCCTGGTATTTCTGTTTACCGATGAGGCAGGCACGCTAAGCGCTGCTCAGGCAGGTCAGCTCGACCTGGCCGTCATTCCCCAGGCGCTGGCCAGCACCATGCCGGGCCAGATGCAGCGGGTCCTGATGGAGAGCGTCGATAATCGCGGGATTCTGTTTCCCATGCAGCCCGACAGCGGGGAGCGCGCGGCCAACGGTGCCCCGATTGGCAACGATGTCACGTCCGATCCGGCCATTCGCCAGGCCATCAACCTGGCGCTATCCCGCGACACGCTGGTGGACGTGGCCCTGAACGGGTTTGGCCGCCCGGCGTATGGCCCTGCCGATGGCCTGCCCTGGGGGCACCCCGATGAAACCATCGATTTCGACCTGGAGCAGGCCAATGCGCTGCTGGAGGAAGCAGGCTGGCTGCGCGCAGACGATGGCCTGCGCTACAAGCAAGGGCAGCCTGCTCGCTTCCGGCTCACCTACCCGGCCAGTGATACGACTCGCCAGCAGCTCGCGCAAATCAGCGCGGAGATGGTACGCCCGCTGGGCATCGAGATGCAGCCCACCGGCCGCCATTGGGATGAAATTCAGCGGGAAGCCCTGCACCAGGATGCCATCGTATTTGGCTTTGGCAGCCATAGCCCGCAAGAGATCTACTATCTCTTCCACAGCGAACACGCCGGGTTTGGCTTCTACAACAGCGGCTTTTACACCAATGAGCGCGTCGACCAGCACTTGGAGGCCGCCCAGGCCGCCGCCAGCGCCGAAGAAGCCAACCCACACTGGCAAGCAGCCCAATGGGATGGCAGCACCGGCTATGGCCTGCAGGGCGACGCCAGCTGGGCCTGGATGGTCAACCTGACCCATGTCTATGCCACTGACCCGTGTCTGGACGTTGGCGAGCTGGGCGTGGCCCCCCATGGACACGGCTGGCCGATTACCGCCAACCTGCTCGAGTGGCGCTGGACGTGCCACTAGCCCGCTGGCTGCTATTGAGAAGCCTGCGGCTGGGGCTGGTCATGCTGTGCGTGGCCGGTCTCGCCTTCGGCCTGATGATGCTCTCGCCCATCGACCCCATCGACGCCTACCTGGGCCCGCAGATGGCCCAGGTAAGCCCCGAGCAGCGCGCCCTGATCGCCGCACAATGGGGCTTCGATGAACCGGCAGCCGTGCAGTTCGGCCAGTGGCTGCGTCAACTGGCCAGCGGCGAGCTGGGCTGGAGCCATGTGTACCAACAGCCGGTAGGTGACGTCATCAGCCTGCGCTTTCAGCGCTCGTTCTGGCTGCTGTTCAGTGCCTGGCTGCTGTCACTGGTGCTGGGCGTGGCATTGGGTATCGTGGCAGGCAGCCGGGAAGGCTCGCTGCTCGACCGCTTGATCAGCGGTTACGCCTTCGTGACCGCCTCGACGCCCACTTTCTGGCTGGCCATTCTGGCACTGCTGCTGTTTTCGGTGACCCTGGGCTGGACCCCCACCTGCTGCGCAGGCCCCACGGGGGTGGTCAGCCGCGACGTCACGTTCGCCACTCGTCTGCACCATCTGGTGCTGCCGGTGACGACCCTGGCGCTATTGAGCATGGCCACCATCACCCTGCACACCCGCGCCAGAATGGTGGCCTTCATGCGCTCGGACACGGCGCTACACGCCTTTGCCCAGGGCGCTAGCCGCACCGATATCGCCTGGCGGCACGGGCTGCGCCACGCCAGCCTCCCGGCCATCACCCTGGCCTTTGCCTCGCTGGGCGAGCTGTTTGGCGGCTCCATTCTCGTGGAGCAGGTCTTCGCCTACCCGGGGCTGGGCCAGGCCACCGTGGCGGCGGGGCTGCGCAGCGATGTTCCCCTGCTGCTGGCCATCGCCCTGTTCACCGCGCTGTTCGTGAGTATCGGCAACCTGACCGCCGATGCCCTGGCACGGGTGACCGACCCGCGCATCCGTCTGGCACACAGCCCATGAACACACAGCCACGCCTGGCCGCCGCCGTTTACCTGGTGCTCTTCAGTGCCCTGCTGATGCTGCTGTTGAGCAGCCGTTTGTGGCTGGGTGACAGCCCCCAGCAGATGCAGTTCGAGGCACGTTTACAGTCACCCAGCCTGCTCCACTGGTTCGGTACCGATGCCTTGGGCCGGGAGCTATGGGCGCGTACCCTGGCGGGGCTGGCGCTGAGTTTTTGGGTCGGTTTGAGCGCGGCCCTGCTGGGCACGGCCATCGCCCTGCTGCTGGCCAGCCTGGCCGCGCTATCGAACACCCTGGATGCACTGGTGTCGCTGCTGATCGATACGCTGCTCAGCGTGCCCCACCTCATTTTACTGCTGCTCATCGCCTTTGCGCTGGGCGGGGGCACCCAGGCCGTGATCATCGCCGTGGCCATTACCCACTGGCCTGGCCTGGCGCGGGTGTTTCGCGCCGAGCTGTTCAGCCTGCGCGAGGCCGAGTACGTGGCGCTCTCGAAAGGCTTTGGCAAAGGGCCGGGGTACATCGTCGCCCAGCACTTCGTGCCCCACCTTTGGCCCCACTGCGTAGTGGGTGCGTTACTGCTGTTTCCCCACGCCATTCTGCACGAAGCGGCGCTGACCTTTCTCGGCGTCGGCCTGGACCCCAACCAGCCCGCCATCGGCGTGCTGCTGGCCGACGCCATGCGCTATCTCAGCGGCGGCTATTGGTGGCTGGGCGTGTTTCCGGGGCTAGGACTGCTGCTGATGGTGCTGGCCATTCAACGGCTGGCCACACAGCTGCGCCAGGCCCTGTAAGGCCAGCGTTTTCAACCATCAAGGGAGCCAAACATGCTGGAGATCACCGACTGGAGCCTGAGCCTGCCCCACTACCCCCGCTGGTGGAAGCGCGAGTGGTCACCCGTGATCGAATCGCTTTCGCTGGACATTCAGGCGGGGGAAGTACACGCCCTGGTCGGCGCGTCCGGATCCGGCAAAAGCCTGCTGGCCCACGCCCTGCTGGGCCTGCTGCCGCCCGCAGCACGGCAGCACGGCACTCTGACCTTCCAGGGCGACCTCTTGACGCCCGAGCGCCAGCGCCAGCTGCGTGGCCGTGAACTGACGCTGATTCCACAGACCCTGAACGCCCTGGACCCATTGGCCCGCAGCCAGCACCAGATACGCTGGGCTGCTCGCCGCGCAGGCCTTTCCCGCGTCAGCGCTCAAGCACGCAGCCACGACCTGCTGCAGCACTACCAGCTTGCCCATGCGGCGCGGCGCTACCCCCATGAGCTTTCCGGCGGCATGGCCAGGCGGGTGCTGGTGGCCATGGCCCAGGCCGGCCATGCCCGCGTGGTGATTGCCGACGAACCCAGCGTCGGGCTGGACCCGGCCCAGCGAGACCGCGTGCTGGCTACCCTGCAGGCACTGGCCAAAGAGGGCAAAGCTGTCCTGCTGATCACCCATGACCTGCGCCATGCCTTGCCCATTGCCCACCGGGTGACCATCATGCGCCAGGGACGCGCCGTGGAAACGACCTCGGCCCGGGCCTTTCATGGCCAAGGGGAGCAGCTGCACAGCGCCTATGCCAAAGCACTTTGGCAAGCGCTGCCCGACAACGCCTTCGGCACCTTACCCATCCAGCCTCATGTTCAGGAGCCCAGCCTTGCTTGAAGCCCACCAGCTCACCTTCGGGTTTGGCCGCGAGCCACCGCTGTTCCAGGCGCTGTCGATGGCGCTGGCACGGGGCGAGTGGGTCGGTTTGAGCGGTGCTTCCGGGGCAGGCAAGTCGACGCTGGGCAGAGTACTGGCGGGCCACTGGGCACCACGTCACGGCTTTTTGCACATCGATGGAAAGCCCTTGCCCTCACGAGGCCTGCGCCCCGTGCAGTGGCTGCCTCAATCGCCGGAACGGGCGGTCAATCCGCGCTGGCGGGTGGCACGATTATTGGAAGAGGCCTGGACACCGCCACAGACGCTGAGGGAAGCGTTCGGTATTCGGCCCGCGTGGCTGAAGCGTTTTCCGGGGGAGCTGTCCGGGGGCGAGCTGCAGCGGGTGTGTGTGCTACGCGCCCTGGCCCCGGGTGTGCGCTATCTGATCGCCGATGAGATTTCGACGATGCTGGATCCACTGACCCAACTCAGCCTGTGGCAAGCCGTGAAGGCCCACGCCGAACGCCAGGGGCTGGGCGTGCTGGTCATCAGCCACGACACGGCGCTATTGAACCGGCTTTGTACCCGGCACCTGCACCTGGCCGACGGACAGCTAAGGAGCGACTAAGCGCTGGCCAGACGACGCTCGACGCGCCGCATCCCCAGCGCAATCATCAGGGTCACGGCCAGCAGTAGCCAGGACCCTACGGCCACCCCCTGCCACTGCGCCCAACGCCAGAACGGCTCCAGCCAGAAGCCCCCGATACTCGCCCCAAGGTAGTAAAACACCAGATACAGCGCCGATGCACTGCCCCTGGCGCCCTGGGCGTAGCGCCCCACCCAGCTGGAAGCCAGCGAGTGGGCCAGAAAGAAGCCAAACGCATTGATGGTCAATCCCACCAGAATCCCCACCAGCGACTCCGCCAGAGTAATGGCCGTCCCCAGCATCAGGATGACGATGCCCATGCCAATACAGCTGGCGGGAGAGAAACGCCCGGCCAGTTTACCGGAGACCGTCGAGCCTAGAGTACCGCCCAGGTAAGTGAGGAAGATCAGCCCCAACCCGCTGGCCGCCAAATGATAAGGCGCCTCTGCCAAGCGAAAAGTGATGTAGCTGTACTGATTGATGAAAATGAGAAAATTGATGCCGCCCAGACAGTAAGCTGCCAGCAATACGGGCGTACGCAGGTGGCCTGCCAGATCACTCAGCGCCTGGCGTAGTTCGAACCGCTTGGGCTGGAAGGCCCGGCTGTTGGGCAGCAGCCGCCAGAACAGCACGCAGCCGATGATCGTCATGGCGCCCACGGCCAGAAACGCAGCGCCTGGGCCACCCACTGCCGACGCTCCCCCGCCAACGATGCGGCCGCTGATGCCCCCCAGCGAATTGGCCCCGATATAGAGCCCCACGGCGCTCAGCAGGGCGGGCTTGTCGAACTCATCGCCCATCCAAGCAATGGCCACGGCGGGCAGTCCACCCAGCACGAAGCCCTGCAGCAAGCGCAGCAGCAGCAGACTTTCAAAGGTGGGCGCGAAAGCCAGCGCCAGGGACAGGCCACCCGCCAACAGCAGCGTGAAACGCATGATCGCTTCACGGCCAATGGCATCGGAAAGCGGCCCAAAGACCAGCAGGGCCAGTGCCAACGACAAGGTGGAAGCCGACATCAGCAGGCTGATGCCCAGGGTAGAAACGCCGTATGCCTCTTTCAACTCGGGCAGCAAGGGCTGCGGGGCATACAGGTTGATGAATACCAGAAAAGAGCCGAGGCAGAGTGCTGCCGTCGCGCGCCACCAGGCGCGCGTTTTCGCTTCAATCATGCCATGTCCATGGTCAATTGGCGCGATGGCCCCCGATACACAAGGGGCCCAAGGCTACGGAAGATAGGATTGTTCGAACCGACCATTCAGCTGAGCAAGATTGGTCGGTTCCAGCGTTCGGCGTGACTGCCAGTAGTAGCGCTGCCAATAGCTGTTATCCAGGCTCGAGATGATCACCCCTTGCGAGGTGGAAGCATGCAGGAAGTGGCCGTCACCGACGTAGATCCCGACATGATTGTAGCGTCCTGGGGGGCGGAAGAAGACCAGATCGCCCGCCTGCAGCTCTTGGCGGTCGATCGAGCGTCCCTCATGCACCTGATCTTGGGTGGAGCGCGGAAGCTCCATATTGAACGTATCGCGGAAAACATGTCTGACCAGTGCAGAGCAGTCGATACCCCTTTCGGTGGTTCCCCCGACTCGGTAGGGAGTGCCTGCCCAACGCTGGTGCTGTTCGAGGAGGGCTTGGCGAATCACCGTAGGTGGTGGGGTCTGCATGCTGCGCAATTGCGCCATGATCGGATCGGCTGGCGACATCTGCGGCGTGGCGCCACCCATGCCTGGCAGCACCATCGAGAAGTAATCCTCGGGGGGCTCCATGTTCTGGCGTGTGCCGGAGCCTGCACAACCAGCCAACAACGCTACGAAAACACAAACACTTACAACACGGACAGCGGTCACAGCGGGGTGTGGCAACGCAACCATGCGATTAACCTCTTGACAAATGTATAAGAAAAAGTGGGCAGAGCATGAGAAAACTCATTTACACAAAGCCTGGACTATAAGCCAGTTCTCCTATGCTTGGCGAGTCTCAATGCAAAATACGTTGATCTCCCGGCAACGTATCGATATGCAGCGGCGCAAAATGGCGCGGTTTATTGCCCGGAAAATCCAGGCTGGCCCAGGGCCCCGCCAGAATGGGGGCGCCGCATAGCCAGGCCACCAGCGCTTGCCGAAAGCCCGCCAGAAAGCTCTCACGCTCGGGAGTTTCCCCCATGAAGAACGAGAACCCGGCGTACATCCCCGCCGCATACTCTTGCCAACCGGCATAATGGTCTGCGGCCAGCTGATAGGCGCGATCCAGCACGTCGGCAAAGGCCTGCTTGTCCAGCCAGCCCAACTGCCGGGCAGCGATGGCCAGATCCACGAGCTGAGCAATATCCCACGCGGCCATGTCGACGTCGTTACAGCCGTCCTCGTTGGCGCTCACTCGGCGCAACCGTAGCAGATGGTGGCGCTCCTCTTCGCCGCAGTCGCCCGATTCGAGAATGGCGATTTCTGCCGCCAGCCGCTCAGGGTTCAACGTGTAGGGCGCGTAATTGATCTGGTACTCCTGACGGTCCCCGGCCTCCAGCATGAAGCTGAGGAACTCTTGCATGTCGTCGGCGCTGGTCAGGTGGTAGTGGCTTTCGACCCACTCGCGAATATCTGCACATTCGCGCGGGCTCTCCAGCTGTGGCTCGCTCCACACGGCGCTATTCAATGGCCCCACCAGAGACATCGCCGTGAAGTGGCTCAGCGTAGGCCGCTCACCTGGTTCACACCAGGCGTCTGGCTGCCAGTTCAGCCAGTGAAACAGGCTGCCGGGATCCTCCAGGTGCCAGGCAATTTCACTGATCAAGGAGTCGTGTTCGGGCTCCGGCAGGCAGCTTTCCCAGGCAAACCATGCGTCCAGCAAGCGCTTGGGCGAGGCATAGAAACGGCACAGGCAGCTGCGCAACGCGCTGGCATGCTCCATGAGCGGATCGCGCTCGAACAGCCCACTGTCCAGCGCCATGTGGAGATAGAACGCGAACTTCTCGGCCATGTGAATGGTGGCGGCGTGGCGGCTGACGCCTTTCACCGCATTGCGCTGCTTCAGCTCGTCGGGAGTAGGCTGGCCGAAATGGGTCTGCGAAGGCGGCATCACCCCATGGACGGCATCCGCCGCCAGCTGGTTCAGGTGGTGTGCCTGAGCGGGCAACCAGTAGCGCGCCAGCACTTGATGCCCTTCGTCGGCATGCAGCCCCAACGACTCTTGCAGATACACCGCTGCGTCGGTGCGGCGCTGCTCGCTGATCGGTGCCGCAGGGTTCAGTTGGCGCAGCATTACATCGGGTTCACGCACCCCTGCCAGCGCAAGCAGCCAATGATGAGGGGTATTGCGCCAGCTGCGGATGCGCTGACGTGAAGCGTCGCGGGTGGCATCGTCCAGCAGGGCGCTGGGCGCCTGTTTCCATGGGCTGAACGGGGCGTGCATCAACAGCTTGTGGCGTGGCGAAGGCGTCATGCCCCGGCGATCGACACCCTCGAACAGGCTCTGACCACGCAGGTAAGCCTTCAGCATGGCATGCCAGTCATGGTAACGACGGCCAATCAGGTCAGCCGCATGGGCCGCCAGATCGTCTGCTTCGGCTTGGCTCAGCCAGCCGCTGCAAACGCCCGCCCAGGCCAGTTCGACCAGCCGCAGCCAGTCCCAGGCCGCCCACTCCAGGGGCTCCCCCTGATGTACGAAGGTGGTCAATACGGGCGCATGGGCAGACTCCTGCTCGACACCGCGCTGCCACTCCTGACGCTGGGCATGATCCATGCTCAACAGCTCTCGGGCCTCGATGTCCCAGCGCTGACGCTCGCCCTGAGCGCTCAGCCATAGCATCACTTCGAGCAGTTGCTCGCGGTCGTAGACCTGCCAGACACGCTCCATCCAGGCGCGGGCCTCGGGCCAGTCGGCGGCGCTGGCGGGATAGCACATCACCGGCCGGAACAGGGCGCCCAGCCGCCAGGGCCGCGCCTCAGGCGCATCGGGCCACAGCGAGGCGGGCGGCGGCAACTTAGCCAAAGCCGCCTCCAGCGCAGGCCAGGTGATGCCCTCACCGTCGCTTTCAAGGTCGGCCAGCGCCTGGCAGGCGTCGATGAATCGGTCATCGGCGCCGGTTTCCCAGCCCTTGGCACCCATGGCCCGGCGCAGGTCGGCCAGCCAGCCGCGCAGGTCGCTGTAATCCGTGGTGATACGCCGCGCCACGTGATGCGCCCAGCGCTGAGCCTGATCCGGTGCCAGCCAGCCAGCGGCGCCACCCAATGCGGCCCACTCGAGGGCGCTCAGCAGTCGGTCTGCGTGACCGGCAGGCGCGCCCAGTGCAAAAAACAGCTGATCCGCCAACGTCCCGCGGTCCGTGATGCCCAGCTGCAGCAGGCGCTGTTCGGCCGCCACTGCATCTACCGCCAAGGGGTGCGGTGTGAAAGCCCAATCACACAGCACCAGCTGTTGAGCCCACCAGGCATTTAGTGCATCGGCCAAAAGACACCTCGAAGAAACAGAAAGCGATCCATGAAAGCAATACCGCGCGGAGGCAGGGCTGCCAAAAGCGCCATAGTGTAACGGAAACTAACGCCAAGACCGATAGCCCGCGCACAAAACAACGCTGCCCGGCACAAGGGCCGGGCAGCGTAGGGAACAACCGAGAGAAGCGCTAAGCGCTTTTGACTTTACTGATGACCCACAACAACACCACGGCCCCCACGGTCGCCGTCACCAGCGAACCAATGAAACCGCCCGCCTGAAGGCCCAGAAGACTGAACAAGAAGCCCCCGACCAAGGCGCCAATGATACCTACCCCGATATTGCCCAGCACGCCAAAACCGCCGCCGCGCATGATGTTGCCAGCAATCCAGCCAGCCAAACCACCAATGATCAACCACGCAATAAAGCCCATACATCCTCCTTGGTTTTACCTAGCCTGGGGTTTTAACTTTCGCCTATGGTTGTTCTACCATAGCACACAGCGCCAGGGTGCTGCCCATTTGTTGCCTTTACTCACAAGGCCTTCTTACAAGGACTTCCCATGATTCCCGACTCCCTCACACAGCTGCTTGCCGATGTCGATGGCCACCAACCGGCTACTTGGCAAGGGCGCGACGTCGCGCTGTTCAACATGGACTGGGGCAGCATGGTGATCAGCCTGCAGGGTGCCCAAGTGCTGCACTTTCAACCGCGCAACGAGCAGGCCTGGCTATGGGTGACGCCCACGCCCCAGGCGATGCCGGGAGCGATTCGTGGCGGCATCCCACTGTGCTGGCCCTGGTTTGCCGACGAGCGTTATGCCGACGAGAGCCCCGAGCGCAACGGCCCCTTCCACGGCCTGGCTCGCCACGCCCAGTGGCACCTCGACGCTGTGGACGATCATGCGGAAGGCATCGAGGTGCATCTGTCCCCCACCCAGCCCCTGCACAGCCAACTGACCGCTCGGCTGGTGGTTCAAGCCAACGCCCAGCGCCTCAATGTCGAACTGATTACCGAAAACATCGGCGAGGCACCGGTCAAGACCAGCGGCGCGCTGCATACCTACCTGGCTGTCGATGACGTGCATCAGTGCCGCCTGGAAGGGCTTTCCGGCGCCCGCTATCTGGACAAGCTGCGCGACTTCAGCGAAGCACAGCAGCAAGGCACGCTGGCCATCCGGGGCGCCGTCGACCGCATCTACCACACCAACGAAGCCGTCCTGCTCAACGACGGTGTACGCGCTCTGCGCATCGCCAAGCAGTCCAGCGACTCGACGGTGGTATGGCATCCCGACAGCGACCTGCCCAGCGACACCCCCGCCGAGGCAGGCCGCCATTTCGTCTGCGTAGAGGCGGCCAATACGCGCCTGGACCCCGTATGGCTGGTGCCCGGCGCCCAGCACCTGCTGGGTACGACATTAAGTCGCGGTTAATGCTGGATTCATCCAGCCCTTGGTAAGGTAGGCCTGTCTGCCATCGAGTAAGGAGCTACTATGAACCCTCAAGATATGCTTGAGGCCGCGACTATCGCGTTCAATCTTGTGGGTATGGTGGTGTGTATCGTGGGGCTGACGCTGGCACAAAAAATGTCGCGCAAGTGGCCAGGCTATGTGATTGCCGTCATCGGCTTTCAGATTGCCACGATGCCGATGTTCTATCAGCTGACGCTGATGCTACGCTACTGATGCCGCCCTGCCCTGCTTCCCATGCCCTGCCTGCGAGAGAGTCGTTATGCGCCAGCCGTTGAGTCGTGAACTAGGCAACCTGTTGGAACGCAGCCGGGATCGCCAGCTGCGGCTGGCCGTCACCGGCCTTTCCCAGGCGGGCAAGACGGCCTTTCTGACCTCGCTGGTCAATCAGCTACGCCACGCCGGCGTGGAAGCACAGCTTGACTTGCTGCCCGTGGCCCGGGAAGGCAGGCTGCTGGGCGCCCAGCGGCTGAGCCAGCCTGACCTGGGCGTGCCGCGCTTCCCCTACGACCCGGGCATGAGCGCGCTGAACGACACCCCGCCGCGCTGGCCGGAGCCGACCCGAGGCATCAGCGAGCTGCGCCTGCAGCTGCGTTATCGCCCAGCAAGGCCGGGCTGGCTCACCCCCGAGATCGCCCACCTGACCCTGGACCTGTTCGATTATCCCGGCGAGTGGCTGCTCGATCTTCCCCTGCTGCAGCATGACTTTTACAGCTGGAGCCAGCAGCAGACCCAGCATCTGGGGCCGCACCGCCGGGCGCTGTTCAGTGAGTGGCTGGCTGAGGCCGAACAGCTGGACCCCAGCGCCGAGGCGGATGAAGCGCACCTGGCGCGCCTGGCGGAGGCCTATGCGCTGGGGCTGCGTCGCGCGAAGCAGGCGGGCTTTTCCGACCTGCAGCCGGGCCGCTTCCTGCTGCCGGGCGAGCTGGACGGCGCGCCGGTGCTGCAGTTCTTTCCCTTGCCTGGACTGGAGACTCCCCAGGAGCGCCTCGACGCGCTTCCGGCCACGAGCCTCTACGCCACGCTGGCATCGCGCTTTCGTTACTATCAGCAGCAAGTGGTGCGGCCCTTCTACCGCGACCACTTCCGGCGCTTTGACCGACAGATCGTGCTGGTGGATGTGCTCGGCGCGCTCAACGCGGGGCCGGAGCGTTTCGAGGACCTTTCCAAAGCGCTGCATCAGCTGATGCAGAGCTTCGATTACGGCAAGCGCAGCCTGTTGACCCGGCTGTTTGCGCCCAAAATCGACCGGCTGGCGATTGCCGCCACCAAAGCCGACCACGTCACCCCCGACCAGCACCCCCATGTGGTGACCCTGCTGGAGGCGCTGCTGGCGGAGCCGCTCAAGGACCTGCGCTACGCGGACATTCCCGTCAAAGCGCTGTCGCTGGCCGCCATCCGCGCTACCGAGGCCCGGGAAGTGCTCCACGACGGCCAGCGCAGCCCGGCCCTCAAAGGCACCACCCTGGAAGGCGAAGAGGTGCTGGTCTACCCAGGCGACGTGCCCAGCCGCTTGCCCAAGGCCGATTTCTGGCAGCAGCAGGGGTTCGATTTCCCGAGTTTCCGCCCGATGCCCGCCAACGGCGAGGCGCTGCCCCACATCCGTATGGACGCCGTGATCGACTGGCTGATTGGAGATAAACTGTCATGAGCAACCCTCAGCCCCGCCGCGACTTTCATAGCGAAGCGCCCCCCGAGCCCGCCGCAGAGACTCTGCGTCAGCGCGAGCGCTTTGCCGCCACGGACACCCACCAGCCGCTGGCCACACAGGCCGAGCTGAAAGCCCTGCCGGAAGAAACCCTGGGCGCTCCCCGCAAGCGCCGCTGGGGGCTGATGTTTGCGCTGGCAGGCGGTGCCACGCTGGGCACCGTGGAACTGGTCACCGGTATCCCCGATGCGCTCGCGCAGTCCCAGTGGCTGACCATGGCCTGGCAGCTCTTCGGTATCAGCCTGATTGGCCTGGGCGGTGTCTCGCTGCTGAAGGAAATTGGCCGTCTGGGGCGGCTCAAGCGCCATGACCGGCTGCGGGCCAACCTGGCCGAACTGCCCCAGCGCTCCGGCAAGCAGGCGCTGGCCATGGCCGAACAGCTCCGCCAGCAGTTGAAGCTCGGCAACGACGACCCTCACTGGCTAGCCTTTCAGCGCGCCTGCCAGCCCCACCATAGCGGGGAAGAGATCCATACGCTGCTGCGCTACCACCTGTTGGCCCCTCGAGACCGGGAAGCCCAGCGTTTGATTACCCGCATGTCGGGTGAAACCGCCATCATGGTGGCGGTCAGCCCGCTGACGCTGGTAGATATGGCCCTGGTGGCCTGGCGCAGCCTGGCCATGGTAGACAGGCTCAGCCGCCTGTACGGGCTGGAGCTCGGCTACGCCAGCCGCTTACGGCTGTTTCGCCATGTGTTGCACAACATGGCCTTTGCCGGAGCCAGCGAACTGGCCACCGATGCCAGCGTCAACATGCTCTCGCTGGATTTGGCAGGGCGCTTGTCGGCACGCGCAGGTCAGGGGCTGGCCACGGGGCTGCTGAGCGCCCGCCTGGGGCTGCGCGCCCAGCGCCTGTGTCGGCCGGTGGCTTTCAGCCCGGAAGAGCAGCCGCGGCTGGCCGACCTGCGCCAGGATCTCTGGCGACAGCTCAAACGGCTGGACAAAGAGCCCGCCCCTGCCACCACGCGGCACAAGGAGTAAGCCTGTCACAGCGCGTCAGGCAGCGATTCAGGCCAGCCGCTGCTCGGTGTCGGCATCGAACAGTACCGCCCGGGACATATCCACCCGCAGTGCCAAACGCTCGCCGGGTGCGACCGGGCACTTGGGGCCGACCCGCACGGTGATCTCCTGCTCGCCCAACGGCAGACGCAGCAGGATGTCTGCCCCGGTAGGTTCTACCACGCTCACCGTGGCCTCCAGCAAGGTGCCTTCCGCCTGCTCGGCGAGCCGCAGGTCCTCTTCGCTGAAATGCTCCGGGCGCAGGCCCAGAATGACCGATTTCTCCAGCCGCTCGACCAGCCCTGGCGAATGGCGAGAGGCAGGCCACGGCAGCAGCAGATCAGTCTCCCCCGGCGTGGCAATGCGCAGGGCGTAGCCCTCCCCGGCCGCCACCAGCGTGGCACGGATGAAGTTCATCGACGGCGAGCCCATGAAGCCCGCCACGAACATGTCCACGGGGTTGTTATAGACCTCGTCGGGGCTACCCAACTGCAAGATATGCCCATCGCGCATCACCGCGATGCAGTCGGCCAGGGTCATGGCCTCTACCTGGTCGTGGGTGACGTACACGATGGTGGTGCCCAGGCGCTGGTGCAGCTTCTTGATCTCGGTACGCATGTCTACCCGCAGCTTGGCGTCCAGGTTCGAGAGCGGCTCGTCGAACAGATAGACCTTGGGCTCCCGCGCCAGCGCGCGCCCCATGGCCACCCGCTGGCGTTGGCCACCGGACAGCTGGGCGGGCTTGCGATCCAGCAGGTGGGAAATCTGCAGCAGGTCGGCCACCCGCTCCACGGCGGCTTCCCGTTCGGCCTTGGGCACCTTGCGCATCTCCAGGCCAAAGCTGATGTTCTGGCGCACGGTCATGCTGGGGTAGAGGGCGTAGGATTGGAACACCATGGCAATATCGCGCTCGGCGGGGGTCCGCCAGGTGACATCCTCGCCGTCGATATAGATATTGCCGCTGGTGACGGGTTCGAGCCCGGCAATGGCGTTCATCAGGGTGGATTTACCACACCCGGACGGCCCCACCAGAATCAAAAACTCGCCGGAGTCGATGGAGATGCTGACATCCTTCAGTACCCGTTCGCTGCCAAACTCTTTGCGTACGTTGTGAATTTCTAACGCTGCCATGATCAAAATCCTATTGTTATTAGCCCTTTACGGAGCCTGCCGTGAGCCCACGCACGAAGTATTTGCCCGCCAGCACGTAGACCACCAGCGTCGGTAGCGCGGCAATCATGGCGGCGGCCATGTCGACGTTGTATTCACGTACGCCTGTGGAGGTGTTGACCAGATTGTTCAAGGCCACGGTGACCGGCTGGGTGTTATGGGAAGAGAACGCCACACCGAACAGGAAGTCGTTCCAGATCTGGGTGAACTGCCAGATCACCGACACCACGATGATCGGCGCCGACACCGGCAGCAGAATGCGCCAGAAAATACGAAAGAACCCAGCCCCGTCCAGCTTGGCCGCAGACACCAGCTCGTTGGGAATGCCCACGTAGAAGTTGCGGAAAAACAGCGTGGTAAAGGCGATACCGAATACCACATGCACCAGGATCAAGCCCGCCCGCGAGCTGGAAAGCCCCAGCCAGCCCAGGGTTTGCGCCATGGGCAGCAGCACCACCTGAAACGGAATGAAGCAGCCAAACAGCATCAGCGCGAAGACAAGTTCAGAGCCCTTGAAGCGCCATTTGGTCAACGCATAGCCGTTCAGCGCACCCACGGCGGTGGAGATCAGCACGGCGGGGATGACTATGGCAAAGGAGTTCCAGAAGTAGCCACCCACGCCCTCGCAGCGCATGCCGGTACACGCCTCGCCCCAGGCTTTGGCCCAGGGTTCGAGCGTCGGGTTTTGCGGCAGCGACAGCAAGGTGCCTGCGCTGATTTCGCTGAGTGGCTTGATGGAGGTCATCAGCATGACCACCAGCGGCAGAATGTAAAACAGGGCGGCCAATGCCAGCACGCCATAAAGCACCCCGCGCAGCAGCCGCGCGCCCAGCGTTTGGCGACGAATCACGTTAGCCATGTTTGCGGCTCCTCAATTCGGAGTAGAGGTACGGAATCAGGATGGCCAGCACGCCCCCCAGCATCAGCATGGCGCTGGCCGACCCCAGCCCGATCTGCGCCCGGTTGAACGCATGGGTATACATGAACGTGGCCGGCAGGTCCGTTGCATAGCCCGGGCCACCGCCGGTGAGCGCCACCACCAGGTCAAAACTCTTGATGGCGATATGCGCCAGAATCATCACCGCGCTGAACACCACCGGACGCAGACAGGGCATCACCACCCGCCAGTAGATGCGCGGCAGGCTGGCCCCATCGAGCTGGGCGGCCTTGACGATGCTGTCGTCGATACCACGCAGCCCCGCCAGAAACAGCGCCATCACGAACCCGGAGGCCTGCCAGACGGCGGCAATCACCAGGGTGTAAATGGCCATATTGGGGTCCACGATCCAGTCAAAGCGAAACGACTCGAAGCCCCAACTGCGCACCATGGCTTGAATGCCCAGCTGCGGGTTGAGCAGCCACTTCCACACCACCCCCGTGACGATGAACGACAGCGCCATGGGGTAGAGATAGACCGTGCGCAGCGCGCCTTCCTGGCGAATCTTCTGGTCCAGCAGAATGGCCAGCAGCGCTCCCAGCACCAGGCAGATCAGTATGAACAGCGCGCCAAATACCATCAGGTTGGTGGAAGCGACCCACCAGCGCTCGTTGGCCATCAGCCGGGCATACTGGCCAAATCCGACGAACTGGTAGCTGGGCAGCATGCGTGAGTTGGTCAGCGACAGCACGAACGTCCATAGCATGAAGCCATAGACAAAGAACAGCGACACTGCGACAGAGGGCGCCAGCACCAGCTTCGGCAGCCACGCCTGCAGCCGACCGGACGCCGTGGGCGGCAACGCGGCACGCGTAGTAGGTTTCGTCATGGGAATTCCTCACCCGTCATCCGTCGGCGCCGCCATTGCGGCGGCGCCGATCACCAAGGTCAAGCGCGTTTGGCGCTTCGCGTCAGGGTGACGTGATCAAAAGGCCGCTGCCTGGGCGGCGCTGACCATCCGCTGGGCGGCTTGTTCGGCGGGCATGTTGGCGTCATTGAAGTAGTTGGTCACCACATCGAAGATGGCGCCCTGCACATCCGCACGCACGGCCATGCCATGGGCCATGCTGGGCACCAGCCCGCCCTGCTCGGCAGTACGCTGGAAATCTGCCAGCGACTGCTGTGCGCAGCTGTCGAAATCGCTCATGTCCAGGTCAGGCCGCGCGGGGATGGACCCCTTGGCCAGGTTGAAGGCTTCCTGGAAGGTGGGTTCCAGCACCAGCCGGGCCAGCGTGTGCTGGGCATCCCGCTCCTCGTCATCGGTGACGCGGAACATGGCCAGGCTGTCGATATTGAAGGTAAAGGCGTCTTCGCTACCCGGGGCGGCAGCACACAGATAATCTTCTCCCGCCGTCAGGCCCGCTGCGGTGAACTCGCCTTTCGCCCAGTCGCCCATCAGCTGAAAACCGGCGGCTCCCTCGATCACCATGGCCGTGGCAATGTTCCAGTCGCGCCCCGGCATGCCTTCATCCATCAGGCTACGCAGGCGTTTGAAATCTTCCAGCGCGGCAACCATCTGCTCGCCCCCCAGGGCTTCCGGGTCCAGCTCCACCAGCGCCTGCTGATAAAACTCGGTGCCCTGGCTGCCCAGCACTACGCTTTCGAACACGGTGGCGTCCTGCCACGCCTGGCCGCCATGGGCCAGCGGCACGAAGCCCGCTTCACGGATTGCTTCTCCGGCAGCAAACAGTTCTTCCAGCGTGGTGGGCATCTCGACACCTGCGGCCTCCAGCACGTCCGGGTTGGCCCACAGCCAGTTGACCCGATGCACGTTGGCGGGGACGGCCACGTACTGGCCGTCGTAACGCATGATATCGGCCACGATGCCCGGCAGCAGGTCGTTCCAGCCTTCGGCCTCGGCGACGTCGTTCAAGTCACCCAGCAGGCCAAGCTCGCCCCACTCTTGAATTTCCGGCCCTTTGATTTGTGCAGCCGACGGCGGATTGCCCGACATGGCCCGAGACTTCAGCACCGTCATGGCGGTTTCACCGCCGCCCCCGGCCACGGCGAAATCCTGCCAGCCATAGCCTTCGGCTTCGAGCAGCTCCTTGAGCACGTTGGCGGCGCGGGCTTCACCGCCAGAGGTCCACCAGTGCAGCACTTCCACCTCGCTGGCCTGGGCAGTACTTGCCATGGCCGTTCCAGCCGCCAAGGCCAGCGCGAGGGCAGATTTTTTGAAGACGGGTGAGAGAATACGCATGAGATAGCTCCTGCTGTTGTTGTTATGAGGTGTCATGAAGAACACAGAGTGACGCGCCACCTGTACAACCCAACTGGCAGGCAGCGGCTCATGGCAGAGTACGTCACCCTACGTCACAACGGGAGTTACCGAATCCTGCATAGTATTACAACCTTGTAATAGTCAGGCTTACAGGGTTGTCACGGTGGGTTGGCGCGGCAGGGTCAAGGTGGCCACGAGGCCCCCTGCGGGGTGGTTGGCCAAGCGAATGTCGCCGCCATGGGCACGAGCAATGTGCCGCGCAATGCCCAGGCCCAGCCCACTGCCCCCGGTATGGCGGCTGCGCGAAGCTTCCAGGCGTACGAAGGGGGAGAACACCCGCTCCCTCTGTTCCGCCGGGATACCGGGGCCACGATCATGAATCTGAACCTTGACCTCACCCGCCTGCTCCTCCAATACCACGTTGGCGTGCTGGCCGTAGAACACGGCATTCTCCAGCAGGTTCGCCAGGCACCGCTTCATGGCCAGCGGCTTGACGATCAGCGGCGGCACCTGACCGCTGATCCGCACGTCGCTCCCCTGCACACGCAGCTCGTCTGCCAACGCCTCGAGAAGCGCCGTCACGTCAGTGGGTTCGGGCTCTTCGTGGAGGTCCAGCCCTTTCACGGAGGCCAGCGCGCCCTTGACCAGCTCCGCCAGTTCATCCAGTGAGGCGCAGAAGCGCTCTCGCTGCTGCGGATCATCGAGCATCTCGGCCCGCAAGCGCAGCCGGGTGATGGGCGTTTTAAGGTCGTGGGAAATCGCCGAAAAGAGCCGTTCGCGCTCTTCTACCTGTTCACGAATACGCCGCTGCATGCGGTTGAAGGCAACGGCGGTGGCGGCCACCTCTCTGGGGCCGCTCTCTCTCAGCGGCGGGCTGTCCAGATCATCGCCCAGCCGACGGGCTGCACGCGACAGCCGTGCCAATGGTCGGGTCACGCTGGTGATGCCCAACAGCGACAGCGCCAGCACGGTCAGCAGTACCACCAGCCCCGCCAGCAGACGCTCTTCAGAGAGCCAGCGGTAACCGCTGAAAATGTCCGGTACGCCTAACAGGGTCGCCACGTAGAGCCAGGTATCCGGGGCCAGCTCCAGTTGCACCACCAGAATGGGCGGCGACAGCGGCTCCATCAGCAGGCTGTGCTGGCCCCAGCGCGGCGGCAGGTCGTAGAGCAGCACTTCATTATTGAATACCCGCAGGGTCTCGGGGCGGGAGAACTCCACCACGACATCGTCGATCGACAGTTGCTGGGTGAGGATCGTGTGGACATTGTTCACCACCACCGCTTTTTCGGGGCCGCTGCCAATGTCCTCCACGGGGATGCGCCGCTGATTGACGCTGACAAAAAAGCGCGTGCCTCCCATGTTGCGCAGCTGGTCGAGCACGATATGGCGATAGTCCACCGGCAGCGAACGAAAAAAGCGCATGGTGGACGCAATGCTGAAGGCCATGTTGCTGGAGAGCTCATCGAGCTGCTCCAGCTGGCTAGCGCGCATTTGCGAGGTCCAGATCGCGTAGCTGGCCACCTGGGCGGCCAGTACCCCTGCAATCATGATGATCACGAAACGGCCGCGCAGGCTGGCTGGCAGCCAGCGTCGCCAGCGCTTCACAGGGCGGTATCTACCTGAGCGGTCAACACGTAGCCCGCCCCGCGCACCGTACGAATCAGCTGCGAGTGCTGGGCATCTTCACCCAGCCGCTGGCGTAGCCGACACACGTGCACGTCGATGGAACGGTCCAGAGGCGGGGCGTCTCGGCCCCGGGTCAAGGCGTACAGGTCGTCACGGGTAATGACTTGGGCGGGACGTTCCAGAAACACCTGAAGCAGCTGGAAGTCGGCACCTGACAGAGCCGTACGCTCGCCCGCCTGGTCCACCAGCTCGCGGGTCATGCGGTCCAGCTGCCACTCGCCAAAGCGCACCCAGCGAGCCTCCTGAGGGCCCACTGCCGTGCGGCTTCGACGCAGCACGGCCTTGATACGCGCCAGCAGCTCTCGGGGGTTGAAGGGCTTGCCAAGATAGTCGTCGGCGCCTAGTTCCAGCCCCAGAATACGGTCGGTATCGTCCGCACTGGCGGTGAGCATGATGATCGGCAGGTCGCTGTGCTTGCGCAGCTCGCGACAGATGGTAAAGCCATCATCCCCCGGCATCATGACATCGACGATCAGTAAATCCGGCGTCTGCTCGGCAAGCTGCTGATAGAGCGCCTGCGCTCCTTCGGCCGTGAACACCCGATAACCGTGGCGCCCCAGATAATCCGCCAGCAGCTCGCGGATTTCCGGGTCATCATCGACCACCATCAAGGTCGCAGGCGTGGTTGTCATCGTGGAAAGCGCCCCTGGGTTGTTATCGTTTTAGGGGCTAGATGATGGTGGAGCGCTGTCGCTACCGCAAGCGGCTCTCGACTAAGGTGGCAGAGCTAACCCGACAGCCCGAAACGCTCAGCCAACCACTGGGCCACCGCCGCTTCCCCGTGATGGCCAATGCGCCGGGCATCGGGTACACGGTCGAACAGCGCCGGGTGGGCGTTGGCCATGACCTGCGCCTCCCCGGCCAGGGTCAGCATCTCGGTGTCGTTGAGGTTGTCGCCAAAGGCGAGGCAGTCGGCGGCGGTGAGGCCCAATGACTCCAGCAGCGCCGCCAGCGCAACACCCTTGTTCACCCCACCCGCCATGATCTCCAGTGAGTCCACCGTGGAGTAGGTGATGTGCAGCCCCTCACCGTGTGCCGCGTGGGCCTGGGCCTCCAGTTCGGCCAGCGCCTGAGGGTCACCCAGATAGAGCACCTTGCCCACCCCGTGGCGGTCCATCTGTTCGGGTGGCACCACGTCATAGGTGAACCCGGTGGAGGCATGCAGCGACAGCAGGTGCGGCGCTTCGGCATCGACATGCCAGCCATCATCGCGATACAGGCTCAGGCGCACCTGCGGGGGCCGGGGCAGATGAATCAAGGTGTGTGCATGTTCAGGTGCCAGGTGAGACGCGCTGATCAAGCGGTCATCCGGGGCGTGGGTGTAAGCACCGTTGGTGCTGATCAAATGGGCCGGAATGGCCAGTTCCTCACGAAACACCCGCATGTCGTGGTAATGACGGCCCGAGGCCAGCGCCACATGGTGACCCTGTTGCACCAGGGCGCGCAGTACGTCTACCGTGCTGTCGTGTAACCGGTGGTCGCTACCCAGCAGCGTACCGTCCAGGTCGGAAACAATCAGGCGTGGGGTCATACAGGCTCCTTGGGCGTGGCGCATGAAGTGAGCCTCAGCTTAACCGATTCATCCGCAAGCGGGTAAGTCATTGACCCGCCTGAGCGGGCGTGACTTACCCAAGGGCAACGATTGGCGCAGCCAACGGGAATCCGTATAGTGGCACCCTACTCTCGCCAACTGATCGAACACATGCTTCAAAATAACTCCCTGCTTGCCCAGCTCAAGCAACAGATCCGTGAAACCACTCCCCGCGCCGAAGGGGTGATCAAAGCCACCGAAAAAGGCTTCGGGTTTCTTGAAACCGACAGCGGCGAATCCTATTTCGTGCCGCCGCCTGCCATGAAGCAGGTGCTCCACGGCGACCGCGTCGAAGCCGTGATTCATGAGAACGGCGACAAAAAATCCGTCGAGCCGGAGAAGCTGATCGAAGCGGGCCTGGACCGCTTCATCGCCCGCGTGCAAAAGCGCGAAGGCCGCCTGGCAGTGGTGCCCGATCACCCCTCGATTCGCAATGTGCTGAAAGCCCGCATCAAGAACAGCCTGGACGAAGACAGCATTGGCGACGGCGACTGGGTCGTGGCGCGTCTGGTGCGTCACCCGCTCAAGGAGAACGATCGCGGCTTCTTTGCCCAAATCGACGAGCTGGTCGCCAAGGTCGACAACCCCGCCGTGCCGTGGCGTGTCACCCTGGCGCGCCACGCGCTGGAGCAGGAGTGCCCGGATGCCGGTAGCGACTGGCCGCTGCGCGATGAGGGCCTGACTCGGGAAGACCTGACGCAACGCCCCTTCTTCACCATCGATGGTGAGAAGACCCGCGATATGGACGATGCCCTGCACGTGGTGGCGCGTCCGGAAGGCGGCTGGCAGCTGAGCGTAGCCATTGCCGACCCCACGGCGTATGTGGATGAGGAGCACGCGGCCGACCTGGAAGCGCGTGTGCGTGCCTTCACGGTTTACCTGCCGGGCCAGAACGTCACCATGCTGCCTGAGCAGCTGGCCGATGACCTGTGCTCGCTGTGGGAAGGCCAGGAGCGCCCGGCCCTGGCGTGTACGCTGGACATCAACGCCGACGGCAGCCTGGGCGACTACCGCTTCTTTGCCGCCAACGTGACCTCCCACGCCAAGCTGGTGTACGAGCGCGTCTCTGACTGGATCGAAGGCCAGGGCGACTGGGCACCGGCCGAAGAGATTGCCGAGCAGCTCAAAGCGCTGCAGGCCATGACGGAAGCCCGCACCGCCTGGCGCAACGAGCACGCGCTGGTGTTCAAGGACCGCCCGGATTACGTGTTCGATCTGGACGAAGCAGGCAACGTGCTGGGCGTGCGTACCGAAGACCGACGCATCGCCAACCGCATGATCGAAGAGTCGATGATTGCGGCCAACGCCTGCTGTGCAGACTTCCTAGCCAGCCATATCGGCCACGGCATCTTCAACGTGCACCGCGCCTTCGAGCCCGAAAAAGCCGAAGCGGCTCAGGAGTTCCTCGCCAGTCAGGAGATCGACGTGGCCCAGGAAGCACTGACCGAGCTGGCGCACTACAAAGAGCTCAAGCGCGCACTGGAAAGCCGTGACGACGCCTGGCTGGATGCCCGCCTGCGCCGTTTCCAGGGCTTCACCAGCATGTCGGCCCAGCCTGGCCCGCATTTCGGCCTGGGGCTGCCCGCCTACGCCACCTGGACCTCGCCGATCCGCAAGTATGGCGATATGGTCAACCACCGCTTGATCAAGCGCGTGCTCAAGGGTGAACAGGCCCCGGCAGAGGCCAGCCAGCAGCTCACCGAGCAGCTCACCGAACGCCGCCGCCTGAACCGTATGGCCGAGCGTGACGTGAAAGATTGGCTCTACGTTCGCTACCTGACCCCGGCAGCACAGAACCAGGATACCTTCGAGGCCGAAATCATGGCCATCAATCGTGGCGGCATGCGGGTGCGTCTGATCGAAAACGGCGCCACGGCCTTCGTGCCAGCCCCCTTGATGCATAGCGACCGCGACAAGGTGGTGATCGACGATAAAGAGGGCCGCATTCAGATCGAAGGCGAAGAGCGCTTCAAACTGGGCGACAGCCTGCGTGTCTCGCTCACGGAAGCCCGTGAAGAGACCCGCTCGCTGGTGGCGAAACCCGCTGTTTAATCACTCATTTGCAGCCCAGCGTCTGCTAACGCCACGGTTCGTCCGTGGCGTTTTTATTTCTACCGCGCCAGGATATTGTCGCAGAATTGACGTAATTCTTCCCTAAGGTGATTCTTTGACCCTTATGTGGCTCGGAGGTTACCTTGCATATCGCCGATGTGACCATGTTTCACGCCCCAGCAAGTGGCGGGGTTCGCACCTACTTGCAGGCCAAGCATCGCGTGCTCTCCCGAACGGCAGGCCTGCGCACAAGCCTGCTGGTGCCTGGAGCTGAGCGTGATAGCTTAGGGGATCACCATACGTTGCCAGCGCTGCATCTACCTCTTGGCCAAGGCTATCGATTTCCAGTCCGCCGTCGCCCTTGGCAAGATGCGCTGATCAATCTCTCCCCCACGTTGATCGAAGCAGGCGACCCTTACGTCACCGCCTGGGCAGCGCTGGAAGCTGGCCAACACTTGGGCGTGCCAGTCGTGGGGTTCTACCACTCTGACTTACCTCACTTGATGGGTGACCGATTTGGCCGCCATGTTCGTCAGCGGCTGGTTCGCTATGTGGTGGACCTTTACCAGCGTTTTGATAGCGTGCTGGCGCCGTGCCACGCCATGGCTGAACGCCTGACTGAATGGGGTGTTCCCAACGTACGCGTGCAGTCACTAGGGGTCGATCTGGAGCAGTTCCATCCCTCTCGACGCGACCCCGACTTTCGAGCAGCCATGAGCATTCCTGAGAATAAGAAGCTGCTGATTTTTGTTGGCCGCTTCTCTCGGGAAAAAAATATCGATGTGCTGCTAGCCACCATGCGAGCACTTGGCAGCGACTACCATCTGCTGTTGATGGGCCCTGGAATGCCCACCCAAGTGCCAAGCAATGTCACGGTGGTGAACCGTTGCTGCGGAAGCCATGAGGTCGCCAGGGCGCTTGCCAGCAGCGATGCGATGCTGCATGCAGGGACTCGGGAAACCTTTGGACTGGTGGCACAGGAAGCAATGGCCAGTGGCATACCAGTGATTGGCGCCCGGGCGGGCGCACTGATGGAAAACGTACCGCTTGGAGCCGGGGTGCTCTGCCAGCCACTTGACCCAGCCGCGATGGCGGACGCCTGTTCCGCGCTGTTTCGCAATGACATTGTCGCCAGCGGACGCTTCGCACGCCACTATGTGGAGCGTCAGTTCAGCTGGGATAGCGTGATTGGCTCGCTGCTCACACACTATGTCGACCTCTGTGGACTCGAACAGCCCCATGCCCTCGCCCTCCGTCGCTAAACCTCAACGACTGCTGCGCTTTCGCCCGCTTCACGGTGTGCTACTGCTAGTAGCTCTGGTGGCACCGCTGGTACTGACATCGCTTGCAGGAGGCAGACAGGCATTCGAACACGTAGCGCAGTTCCCTCTGGGCCTGCTGCTGCTCATGATCGCCATGGCGGCGCTATGCTGGAATTTGAACGCCACCCGTCTGCGCCTGATGCTCAACGGCCGTGCTGGTCAGCTTGGTCAGCGTGGTGCGCTGGGCATTGAACTGGCCGCCAAGTGCGCACTATGCGCAACACCCGGCGGCAGCGGCGGCCCGGCCACCTTGCTGCTGCTACTTGCCCAGCGGGGATTTTCTCCCTCAAAAGGCGCAGCGGTGTTCCTCATCGACCAGGGGTGCGACCTGTTGTTCTTTCTGGTGATGCTCAGTGGCTTGATGGCAATATCAGTTTTCGGTAACGCCCAATGGCCGCACCAAGGGTTGGTTCAGCTTTCGCTACTAGGGCTCGTGCTGTTAGCGGTAGGTGTCTCGCTGATGATGAGCTACCTACCCAAGTTGCTGCGGACTCGTCGTCAATGGCTGATCGGACTGTTGGCATGGCTCCGCCCTGGCCGCAGGCGCTGGCTGGTCCGGCGACTGTTGCGCTGCCGCTACGCGCTGCGTATCACACTGGCACTACCTAACGCCACGCTGGCAGCCATGCTGGTGCTGACGGCCATGCACTGGCTGCTGCGCTACAGCTTGCTCTATCTGGCGGTGATTGGCATCGGCGGGCATGCCGATTGGCTTTGGACCTTTCTAACCCAGATGCTGGCCATGGCTGCCAGCCAGTTCAGCTTTCTTCCTGGCGGTGCCGGGGCTGCTGAAGTGGGGGTGGGAAGCCTGCTGCTACCCTTGATGGAACGTGAGCAGGCCGCGGCCGCCGTATTGGTGTGGCGGCTCATCAGCTACCACCTTTATCTTGCTGCCGGAGCACCGCTGCTACTGCTCTACAGCACTCGCCTATTGCGCCAGGGTTGACCCACTCCAATACTCCGACAGCCTTCATAAAACGCAAAAAGGGCACCCGAAGGTGCCCTTTTTTAGCGCTCTGAAAAAGTACGCGGCTTACCAGCCGGTCACTTCTTTCAGTGCATCGCCAATTTGCGCCAAGGAGCGTACGGTTTTGACACCGGCGTCTTCCAGGGCAGCAAATTTCTCGTCGGCAGTACCTTTACCGCCAGAGATGATGGCGCCTGCATGGCCCATACGCTTGCCAGGAGGTGCTGTCACACCGGCAATGTAGGAAACCACCGGCTTGGAAACGTTGGCCTTGATGTAGGCCGCGGCTTCTTCTTCAGCGGTGCCGCCGATTTCACCGATCATCACGATCGCTTCGGTTTTCGGGTCCTTCTCGAACATCTCCAGGATGTCGATGAAGTTGGAGCCCGGAATCGGGTCACCACCGATGCCGACACAGGTAGACTGGCCGAAACCGTGGTCAGTGGTCTGCTTGACCGCTTCGTAGGTCAGGGTACCGGAACGCGATACGATGCCCACTTTACCCGGCTGGTGAATGTGACCCGGCATGATACCGATTTTACATTCGCCCGGAGTGATCACGCCGGGGCAGTTCGGGCCGATCAGACGTACGCCCAGCTCGTCGCATTTTACTTTCGCTTCGAGCATGTCGAGGGTCGCGATGCCTTCGGTGATGCACACGATCAGCTTGATGCCAGCGTTGGCTGCTTCAAGGATCGAGTCTTTGCAGAACGCTGCCGGTACGTAGATCACGCTGGCTTCTGCGCCGGTTTTCTCGACCGCTTCTTTCACGGTGTTGAACACGGGCAGGCCCAGGTGCGTCTGGCCGCCTTTGCCCGGCGTAACACCGCCGACCATTTGCGTACCATAGGCAATCGCCTGTTCGGAGTGGAACGTGCCCTGGCCACCGGTGAACCCTTGGCAGATGACCTTGGTGTTCTTATCGATCAGGATACTCATTACTTGCCCTCCGCTGCTTTGACAACCTGCTGAGCCGCGTCGGTCAGACTGGTAGCAGCGATGATGTTCAGACCGCTGGACGCCAGCTTCTCAGCGCCCAATTCAGCGTTGTTACCTTCCAGGCGAACGACGACCGGCACGTTGACGCCGACTTGCTCAACGGCACCGATGATGCCTTCGGCAATCATGTCGCAACGAACGATACCGCCGAAGATGTTCACCAGAACGGCCTTGACGTTGTCGTCAGACAGGATGATCTTGAACGCTTCGGCTACGCGCTCTTTGGTCGCGCCGCCGCCAACGTCCAGGAAGTTGGCCGGCTTGCCGCCGCTCAGGTTGACGATGTCCATGGTGCCCATGGCCAGGCCAGCGCCGTTGACCATGCAACCGATGTTACCGTCGAGGGCCACGTAGTTCAGTTCCCACTTCGCGGCGTCGGCTTCACGCTGATCTTCCTGGGAAGGATCGCGCATCGCCTGCAGGTCCGGGTGACGGTACAGGGCGTTGCTGTCGAGGCCCAGTTTGGCGTCCAGGCAGTGCAGGTTGCCTTCGTCGGTGATCACCAGCGGGTTGATCTCGAGCAGCGCCAGATCCTTGTCGTGGAACAGCTTGGAGAGACCCAGGAAGATCTTGGTGAACTGCTTCACCTGATCGCCTTCCAGACCCAGCGCGAACGCCAGCTCACGCGCCTGATAGGGCTGTGCGCCGACCAGCGGATCGATTTCCGCTTTCAGGATCTTCTCCGGCGTCTCTTCGGCGACGGTTTCGATCTCGACACCGCCTTCGGTGGAGGCCATGAACACGACGCGACGAGTGGTACGGTCAACGACCGCGCCCAGGTACAGCTCGTCGGCGATGTTGGTGCAGGTCTCTACCAGAATCTTGGCAACCGGCTGACCTTTTTCGTCAGTCTGGTAAGTGACCAGGTTCTTTCCCAGCCACTGCTCGGCGAAGGTTTTGGCTTCTGCCGGGTCCTTGATCAGCTTGACGCCGCCCGCTTTACCGCGGCCGCCAGCGTGAACCTGGGCTTTGACGACCCACATGTCGCCGCCGATCTTTTTGCACGCTTCTACTGCTTCTTCGGGAGTGTCCACGGCAAAGCCTTTGGACACTGGCAGACCATAATCGGCAAACAGCTGTTTACCTTGATACTCGTGAAGGTTCATCGATTCATGCCATTGGTTGCATGTGACTCGAACGATGATCAGTCGCCCTGAAGAACATCTTGCAGGTGCTGGTCATCCCCGTACTTTCATGACGGCGAGTTGCCACACCGCCATGAAAGTGGTGCGCCACCTGACGGTGGCGCTTGGTTGTTGCTTAGCGAATTACTTGCGCTTCTTGCGGTTGGCCATGTGAATGGCATGACCTTCTACCGCCAGAGCAGCTTCGTGCACGGCTTCCGACATGGTCGGGTGCGCGTAGCAGGTCAATGCCAGGTCTTCGGCGCTGGAGCCGAATTCCATGGCGATCACGCCCTGGGCGATCATCTCACCGGCGTGCTGACCCACGATGTGCATACCGAGAATACGGTCGGTTTCCGCATCGGCAATGATCTTGGCGCTGCCTTCGGTGGCGTTGTTGGCCATGGCACGGCCGCTGGCTGCGAAGGGGAAGCTACCGGTCTTGACTTCGATACCCTTGGCTTTGGCGTCCTGCTCGGTCATGCCGACCCAGGCCACTTCCGGGAAGGTATAGATGACGCTGGGGATGGTGTCGTAGTTCATCTCGGCCTTGTGACCGGCGATGATGTCCGCCACCATGATGCCCTCTTCAGAGGCCTTGTGGGCCAGCATCGGGCCGCGTACACAGTCGCCAATCGCGTAAACGCCCGGCACGTTGGTACGGCACTGGTCGTCCACGAAGATGAAGCCACGCTCGTCCAGCTCGACGCCCACGCCATCGGCCACAACGCCTTTGGTGTAAGGACGACGGCCGACACATACGATCAGCTTGTCGAAGGTGATTTCCTGCTCGCCGTCAGCATCGGTGTACTTGACGATGACTTCTTCACCGTTGGTCTCGGAGCCGGTCACACGGGCGCCCAGTTTGATATCCAGGCCCTGCTTCTTGAGCAGTTTCTGAGTCTCTTTGGCAATCGTGGTGTCGACCATCGGCAGGAAGGAGTCCATCGCTTCCAGAACGGTGACTTCAGAACCCAGACGGTTCCAGACGCTGCCCAGCTCCAGGCCGATGACGCCAGCGCCGATCACGCCAAGGCGCTTGGGCGTTTCCTGGAATTCCAGTGCGCCGGTAGAGTCGACGATCAGGCCTTCGGTCAGCGGCGTGGGCGGAATTTCCACCGGCACGGAGCCTGCCGCGATGACGATGCTGTCGGCGTCGTAGGCGGTGGTGTTGCCGTCCAGATCGGTGACTTCGACCTGCTTGCCAGATACGACCTTGCCGGTACCTTCGATGGCGGTCACGCCGTTGGCCTTGAACAGGCCAGAGATGCCGCCGGTCAAGTTCTTAACGATCTTGTCCTTGCGGGCCATCATTTTCTTGACGTCCATGGTGACGTCACCGGCTTCGATACCCATGTCGTCGAAATCGTGCTTGGCTTCGACGAACTTGTGCGACGCTTCAAGCAACGCTTTGGACGGGATACAGCCTACGTTCAAGCAGGTGCCGCCGTGGACGACCTTGCCTTCCTTGCCAATCCATTTTTCAACACAGGCGGTTTTCAGGCCCAGCTGCGCAGCGCGGATAGCCGCTACGTAGCCACCAGGGCCAGCACCGATAACGATCACATCAAACTTGTCAGCCATGTTGGCTCCTTTAGCTTGGTTGCCCCCTCCCGGGTTGATCTAAACCGGGCAGGAGGCAAAGTGCGATTGCAGAGAACGTTTCATCAACAGCGAAGGCGGATCAACGCGCTTCGTTATACGTCCAGCAGCAAGCGAGCCGGGTCTTCCAGCAGCTCTTTGATAGTCACCAGGAATCTTACCGCATCTTTACCGTCGATCATGCGGTGGTCGTAGGAGAGCGCCAGATACATCATCGGGCGAATTTCGACCTTGCCATTCACCGCCATGGGGCGATCCTGAATCTTGTGCATGCCCAGGATAGCGGTCTGCGGCGGGTTGATGATCGGCGTCGACATCAGTGAACCGAAGGTGCCACCGTTGGTGATGGTGAAGGTACCACCGATCATGTCGTCCATGCCCAGCTTGCCGTCACGGCCACGCTTGCCGAAGTCGACGATGCTGCGCTCGACGTCAGCGATCTTCATGCTGTCGGTATCACGCAATACCGGTACCACCAGGCCACGGTCGGTGGAGACGGCGACACCGATATCCTGATAACCGTGGTAGACGATGTCGGTGCCGTCGATGGAGGCATTGACGTCCGGGAAGCGCTTGAGCGCTTCGGAAGCGGCTTTTACAAAGAAGCCCATGAAGCCCAGTTTGACATCGTGGGTCTTCTGGAAAGTGTCCTTGTACTGGGCACGCAGGGCCATGATTTCCGTCATGTCCACTTCGTTGTACGTGGTCAGCATCGCCGCGGTCTGCTGTGCCTGAACCAGGCGCTTGGCGATGGTCTGGCGCAGACGGGTCATCGGTACGCGCTTCTCTTCGCGCTCACCCGCCACCGCCGGAGCCGCCGCAGCCTTGGCCGGCGCAGAGGACTTGGCAGCTTTCTTGGCCGAACCATCCTTGACGGCTTTCTGAACGTCTTCTTTCAGAATGCGACCGCCTTTGCCGGTACCTTCGATCTTGGAAACGTCCAGATCGTGCTCGGCAACCATCTTGCGAGCAGCCGGTGCCAGCACTTTGTCACCTACCTTCTCATCGGCGCCTTCATCGTCAGCGTCGTTGGAAGCGCTGCTAGAAGAAGCGCTGGCCTGGTCACTGCCACCGCCTTCTACGAAGGTTGCCAGAATCGCTTCGGACTCAACCTGGCTGCCCTCTTCTGCCTTGATTTCCGCCAGGGCACCATCTGCAGGCGCCACGACTTCCAACACGACCTTGTCGGTTTCGATGTCGGCCAGCACTTCATCACGCTTGACCGCTTCGCCTACTTTCTTGTGCCAGGTCGCCACGGTGCCTTCCTGAATGGACTCAGGGAAGCTGGGCGCCTTCACGTCGTGCTGCTTGCCACCGGCTGGCTTGGCGGCTTCTTTGGACTCGGCCTTCTCGGCGCTGTCATCGCTGGCGGCACTCTCTTTCTTGCTGCCAGCACCGCTCGCTTCGCCGATCTTGCCCAATACCTGCTCGGACTCGACGGTATCGCCTTCTTCGGCCATCACGTCGGTCAGGGTTCCCGCTTCCGGTGCGACGACTTCAAGCACCACTTTATCGGTCTCGATTTCAACGATCAGCTCGTCGCGTTCGACGCTGTCACCCGGCTTCTTGTGCCACGCGGCCACGGTGCCTTCGGCAACGGATTCCGGAAAGGTTGGCGCTTTGATATCAGTAGCCATGTCGTTTCCCTTATATGTTCTCTAAGCCTGGCGGACGCTTAAATATTAAAAGCGTCTTCCACCAGCTGGCGCTGCTGTTCAGTGTGGACGGACATGTAGCCCGCTGCCGGAGCAGCCGAGGCAGGACGCCCTGCGAATTTCAACTCACGACCCAGGCCGTCTTTCAACAGGTCGGCCACGGCACGCATGTGGTGCTGACTGGAGTACCAGGCGCCCTGATTCAGCGGCTCTTCCTGACACCAGACGATGTCTTCCACATTGGCATATGCCTGGAGCACTTCCAGAAGCTCTTCTTTCGGGAAGGGGTAGAGCTGCTCAAGACGAAGGATGATCGTATCGTCACGCTCGTTCTCAGCACGCCAGTTGGCCAGATCATAGTAGACCTTGCCAGCGCACATGATCACACGAGTGACTTTCTCGGCATCCAGGTTGCCCTGGTCGGGCAGCACCATGTGGAACTTGCCATGGGCCAGATCTTCGAGACTGGACACGGCTTCCTTGTGGCGCAGCAGCGACTTGGGCGACATGACCACCAGCGGCTTGCGCAGCGGGCGAATCACCTGACGGCGCAGCAGATGGAAAATCTGGGCAGGCGTCGTCGGTACGCACACTTGCATGTTGTGCTCGGCGCACAGCTGCAAGAAGCGCTCAAGGCGTGCCGAAGAGTGCTCGGGGCCCTGGCCTTCGTAGCCATGGGGCAGCAGCATGGTCAAGCCACACAGGCGACCCCACTTGGTCTCACCAGAGGAAATGAACTGGTCGACCACGACCTGGGCACCGTTGAAGAAGTCACCGAACTGCGCTTCCCAGATCACCAGATCGTTGGGAGCCGTGGTGGAGTAGCCATACTCGAACGCCAGCACGGCTTCTTCCGACAGGAAGGAGTCGTGGATGGTGAAGCGGGGCTGACCATCGGCCATGTTCTGCAGCGGCACGTAGGTCGTCGCGTCTTTCTGGTTGTGCACCACCGCATGACGATGCGAGAACGTGCCACGGCCAACGTCCTGACCGGTAATCCGGATCGGGTGGCCTTGATCCAGCAGCGTGGCATAGGCCAGCGTTTCGGCGAAGCCCCAGTTGAGCCCCATGCCGCCCGCCTGCATCTTGCGGCGGTCTTCATAGATCTTGGCGACCTGACGCTGTACTTCGACACCGTCGGGGATCTCACACATCTTCGCCGCCAGCTGTTGCAGGCGTTTCATGTCGAAGGTGGTGTCGGCATTGCCGGTCCACTCATGGCCCAGGTAGGGAGCCCAGTCGACGAACAGCGACTTGTTGGGTTCCTGAACCAGCGCGTTGGCCACGTGATTGCCTGCCACGAGATCATCGCGGTAGGTTTCCACCATGGCTTTGGCGTCGTCTTCGGACAGTACGCCCTGCTCGATCAGGCGCTGCGCATACAGCGTGCGTGAGGAGGGGTGGTCCTTGATCTTGGCGTACATCAGCGGCTGGGTGCCCGATGGCTCGTCGGCCTCGTTATGGCCGCGACGGCGGTAGCATACCAGGTCGATGACGACGTCTTTCTTGAACTGCTGACGGTAATCCAGGGCCACTTGGGTGGCGTGAATGACCGCGTCCGGATCATCGCCGTTGACGTGGAAAATCGGCGCCTGAACCATCTTGGCAATGTCAGTACAGTATTCGGTGGAGCGTGCATCGGCCGGGTTGGAGGTCGTGAACCCCACCTGGTTGTTGATGACGATGTGTACCGTACCACCGGTCTTGTAGGCGCGGGTCTGGGACATCTGGAATGTTTCCATGACCACACCCTGCCCCGCGAAGGCAGCATCGCCATGAACGTTGATCGGCAGCACTTTGCTTCCGTCAGCGTCGTTGCGGCGATCCTGGCGGGCACGAACCGAGCCTTCCACCACCGGCGCGACGATTTCGAGATGCGACGGGTTGAACGACATGGCCAGGTGGACTTCGCCACCAGGCGACATGACGTTGGAGCTGAAGCCCTGGTGGTATTTCACGTCACCAGAACCACGCTCGATGACTTTCTTGCCATCGAATTCGTCGATCAGATCCGCAGGGTTCTTGCCCAGGATGTTGACCAGCAGATTCAAGCGGCCACGGTGGGCCATGCCGATAACGACTTCCTTGGTGCCGTAGCCACCGGCGCGCTGAATCAGTTCGTCCATCATCGGTACGAACGACTCGCCACCTTCCAGGCCGAAGCGCTTGGTACCCGGGTACTTGGAGGCCAGGTAATTTTCCAGACCTTCCGCAGCCGTCAGGCGCTCCAATACGTGCTTGCGCACGTCATCGCTGAACTTGGGCGCGCTGCGTACCGATTCGAAACGACGCTGCAGCCAGCGCTTCTCTTCGGTATCCACGATGTGCATGATTTCGCAGCCGATGGAGCGGCAGTAGGTCTGCTCCAGCGCGTCGACGATCTCGCGCAGCGGTGCTTTATCAATACCCAGGAAGAAAGAACCTGTCTGGAACTCGGTATCAAGATCAGCTTTGGACAGCTGATGGAATGACAGGTCGAGGTCGGGGACGGGGGTGGGATTACGCAGACCAAGCGGGTCGATATTGGCCTTTTGATGGCCACGGAAGCGATACGCGTTGATCAGCTGCAGGACTTTGACCTGCTTTTTGTTTTCACCGCTGTCGGACGCGGCGACTACCCGGCCTGGGCGACTTTCACGGCCAAGCTGGTAGAACTGATCACGAATGGGGCTTAGTGGAACATCGTGGGAGGCACTGCCTTCAGCACGCGGCAACTGATCGAAATAGCTGCGCCACTCGTCTGAGACAGAATCAGGATCGGCGAGGTACTGCTCGTAAAGCGCTTCCACGTAGTGGACATTGCCACCACTAACGTGAGAGGAACGCCACATCAACTCCATTATGCCTTGTTGCATCTCTCGGTCACCCTGCACTGATGGGGTGGTATCGGCATCGCTGCATGCGTGCAACGACATCGCTATTGCCCTGCCGGCGGGGCGGGACGTTTGCCGGCGGCGCCGACCTGAGGCCGGTAGCCCTTGTTCATACACGTATGATGACGCGTTTCATTACCAGTTCATGCTCAAAAGCCGGTACTCGTCGCACCGGCTTTTAAACTTGGCTGATCCATGGTGCGGCGCGTCGCCGCACCATGGCAGCCCCTATGATAACAAGCGAAGCGCCACGATTTAAGTAGCTTTGTGATGCAACTTACGTGGTAGTCGCTTTTTTTTCACAGGATTAATGAGTTACGTCGCATCTGCGAGCAACATTTCACGAATTTTACCAATTGCACGGGTCGGATTCAGACCTTTCGGGCATACCGCCACGCAGTTCATGATGCCGCGGCAACGGAATACCGAGAACGGGTCTTCCAGGCTGGTCAGACGCTCACGGGTGGCGGTATCGCGACTGTCGGCCAGGAAGCGGTATGACTGCAGCAGACCCGCCGGGCCCACGAACTTGTCCGGGTTCCACCAGAACGACGGGCAGGACGTGGAGCAGCAGGCACACAGGATACACTCGTACAGGCCGTCCAGCTTGTCGCGCTCTTCTGGCGACTGCAGACGCTCGATGGCGGGCGCTGGCGTGTCGTTTTGCAGATACGGCTGGATGCGCTCGTACTGCTTGTAGAACAAGCCCATGTCCACGACCATGTCACGGATGACCGGCAGGCCAGGCAACGGACGCAGAGTCAGCTTGTTGTTTTTCACGACGTCCGACAGCGGCGTGATGCACGCCAGGCCGTTCTTGCCGTTCATGTTCATGCCATCGGAGCCGCACACGCCTTCACGGCAGCTGCGGCGATAGGCCAGGCCACTGTCCTGCTCTTTCATCAGGTGCAGTACATCCAGCACCATCAGATCGCGACCTTTGGTATCGACCTGGAACTCCTGCATGTAGGGCGCGGAGTCGGTTTCCGGGTTGTAGCGATACACGGATACCTGAAGATTTGACATGGTGTCTCCCTCTCGTCGGTGCGGAGATTAGTAGGTGCGAACCTTCGGCTCGAACGTATCGACTGTTTTCGGCTTGAAGTTGACGTCGCGCTTCTTCAGCTCTTTGCTAGCCGGGAAGTAGAGCGAGTGTTTCAGCCAGTTGACATCATCACGGTCGGGGTAGTCGTAGCGCGAGTGGGCACCACGGCTCTCTTTACGCTCAAGGGCAGCAATCGCCGTTGCTTCTGCCACTTCCATCAGGTTGTCCAGCTCCAGCGCTTCGACACGGGCAGTGTTGAAGGCGTTGGACTTGTCCGGCAGGTGCGCATTGTCGATGCGGCCACGCAGTTCCGCCAGCTGTTTGACACCTTCCTGCATGTTTTTCTCTTCACGGAATACACCGAAAGAGTTCTGCATGATGCTTTGCAGCTCGGCCTTGAGCTCAGGAATGCTTTCACCGCCTTCAGATTCGTTCCAGCGAGTGATGCGCTTCATGGCGGTTTCGATGTCCGACTCGGAGGCATCCAGATATTCGATACCTTCGTTCAGCGCGCCTTCGATGAACATGCCCGCAGCGCGACCGAAGACCACCAGATCCAGCAGCGAGTTGCCGCCCAGACGGTTGGCACCGTGTACCGATACACAGGCAGCTTCGCCACACGCGAACAGACCGTTGACGATCTTGTCGTTGCCGCTCTCGTCCTGGGTGATCGCCTGACCATGAATGTTGGTCGGGATACCGCCCATCATGTAGTGGCAGGTCGGTACGACCGGAATCGGGTCCTTGGCCGGGTCGACGTGAGCAAAGGTCTTGGAGAGCTCGACGATGCCGGGCAGACGCTTGCCAAGTACTTCTTCGCCCAGGTGATCCAGCTTCAGGAACACGTGGTCGCCCTTCTCGCCACAGCCGCGGCCTTCGAGGATTTCCATGACCATGGAACGCGCCACAACGTCACGGCCCGCCAGGTCTTTGGCGTTGGGCGCATAGCGCTCCATGAAACGCTCGCCATCCTTGTTGACCAGGTAACCACCTTCACCACGGCAACCTTCGGTGACCAGCGTGCCCGCACCGTAGATACCGGTCGGGTGGAACTGCCACATTTCCATGTCCTGCATCGGGAAACCAGCGCGCAGCGCCATGCCGATGCCGTCACCCGTGTTGATCAGGGCGTTGGTGGTCGACGCGTAGATGCGTCCGGCACCGCCGGTCGCCAGCACGGTGGCTTTCGACTTGACGTGCACCACTTCGCCGGTTTCGATACACATGGCGATACAGCCCACCACGTCACCGTTGGCGTTCTTGACCAGATCCACCGCGTACCACTCGTTCAGGAACGTGGTGTTATTCTTCAGGTTGTTCTGGTACAGGGTGTGCAGCAGCGCGTGACCGGTACGGTCGGCGGCGGCGCAGGTACGTGCGGCCTGACCACCTTCACCAAAGTTCTTGGACTGACCACCGAACGGACGCTGATAGATGCGGCCATTGTCGAAACGCGAGAACGGCAGGCCCATGTGCTCGAGTTCGAAGACGGCCTTGGGGCCTTCTGAACACATGTACTCGGCAGCGTCCTGGTCAGCGATATAGTCGCCGCCCTTGACGGTGTCATACATGTGCCAGCGCCAGTCGTCGTTCGGGTCGGCGGAGGCAATCGCACAGGTGATACCGCCCTGAGCAGAAACCGTGTGGGAGCGTGTCGGGAACACTTTGGACAGTACCGCTGTCTTTTTACCGGACTTGGCCAGTTCAAGAGCGGCACGCAGGCCAGAGCCACCGCCACCCACGATGATGGCGTCAAACGTCAGGCTACGAAGGTTAGACATAGATCAAGCTCCCCACAGGATTTGGATGCCCCACACCAGGTATACGAAGATGGCCAGAATGATCAGCGTCTGGGCACCCACGCGCAGGCGAGTGGACTTGAGGTAATCGGTAGTGACTGTCCACAAACCGATCCAGGCGTGCGCTGCAATGGAAATGAAGGCCAGCAGCGAGAAAATACGCATCCAGGTTTGCTCGAACAGCCCGCTCCAGGTGTAGTAATCCAGGTTCGGGTTAAACAGCAGGTAGGCGACGATGAAGACCGTGTAAAGGGCCAGGATGACCGCAGATACTCGCTGCATCAACCAATCGGACAGACCGCTACGGCCAAAACTCGTGATGTTGGTTACCATACCCAAACTCCTGCCAGAATAATCAGAACCGCACTGACTACGACCGTAGCCTGTGCTTTTTTCACGCCACCCTCCAGGGTCACGCCAATGTTGGCATCCATGAGCAGGTGCTTGATGCCTGCCACGAAGTGGAATGCCAGGGCAGACAGCAGGCCCCAGGCAACGAACTTGGCGAAGACGTTGTTCGCCAGGGCGTTGCTGACAGCGTCAAAGCCAGCCGGAGATGACAGGGATTTGCCCAGCGCCCAGAAAGCGAAAATCAGGCCGACAAACAGGATCACGCCGGTGATACGGTGCGTAATCGACGTCAGCGCTGGCAGTGGGAAATGTATCGTAGTCAGGTCTAGGTTTACGGGTCGTTTGCTATTCACGGCGTTATACACACTCTCTTGGCCCGCTCAGCGACGGTCGGGCATAACCCGAGCGGGCAGTGGTTGCTGGAAGGGGCTCGGCCGTTGCCAAGTCGGGCACGACCACCTACCTGCCGGTCGCGCGCCGTGGATTATAAGAACCTTAGCCCCTGCTGACAAACCGATCTCAGACTTAACTCGACCATGGTGCAAGAAAATAGCCAATGGTCTGAGTCGATTTTGCGATGCAGCATGGTTATAGTGACATTAGATGGACGGTTTGATAAGCCTGTTAACGTATCGTCAATCCTCTGTCACTTCGGTACTATAGATCCCGATCAATCATATACAATTATTATCCAAAACAACACATCCTGTATAAGCATGTCTAGCATTTAGGCTAATTGACAAAATGTCGCACACTTCTATAGTGGGCAAGCCTTTTCGCCGGCGCGGCATGCGAAACAACGACTTTACGTCCCAAACCGAACTCGAAAGGAGGCCATCATGGCTGACAGGAAAGCGACATTGACGGTAGACGGTCTCGACAAGACGATCGAACTACCCATGTATTCCGGCACACTTGGCCCCGACGTCATCGACGTGCGCGGCCTGGGCGCCGAAGGCCTGTTTACCTACGACCCCGGCTTCATGGCCACCTCTTCCTGCCAGTCCGCAATCACCTACATCGATGGCGGCAAGGGCGTACTGCTGCACCGCGGCTACCCCATCGACCAACTGGCAAAAGAATCCAACTTCGTCGAAGTGTGCTACACCCTGCTGTTTGGTGAACTGCCCACAAAAGAGCAGTACACCGATTTCGAATCGCGCATTCGCAATCACACCATGGTGCATGACCAGATCAACAACTTCTTCAAGGGCTTCCGTCGCGACGCACACCCGATGTCGATCCTGTGTGGCGTGGTCGGTGGTCTGGCAGCGTTCTACCATGACCACATGGACATCACTCAGGAAGAAGACCGCGTCATCAGCGCGATTCGCCTGATTGCCAAAATGCCTACCCTGGCCGCCATGTCGCACAAGTACAACGTTGGCCAACCCTTCAACTACCCGCGCAACGACCTGAGCTATGCAGAGAACTTCCTCTACATGATGTTCAGCAACCCTTGCGAGGAGTACAAGATCAACCCGGTGTACGCCAAAGCCATGGACCGCATCTTCATGCTGCATGCGGACCATGAGCAGAACGCCTCCACCTCCACCGTACGCCTGGCAGGCTCTACCGGCGCCAACCCGTTTGCCTGTATCAGTGCGGGCATCGCGGCACTCTGGGGCCCAGCACACGGCGGCGCCAACGAAGCCGTGCTGAACATGCTCGACGAAATCGGCGACGATTCCGAAGAGAATATTCAGCGCTTCGTGGACAAGGCAAAAGACAAGAACGACCCGTTCAAGCTGATGGGCTTCGGCCACCGCGTTTACCGCAACTTCGACCCGCGCGCCAAGGTCATGAAAGAGACCTGCGACGAAGTACTGGCCGAGCTGGGCCTGGCCGATGACCCGCAGCTGAAGATCGCCAAGCGCCTGGAGCAGATCGCCCTCGAAGACGAATACTTCATCGAGCGCAAGCTGTACCCGAACGTCGACTTCTACTCCGGCATCATCCTCAAGGCCATGGGCATTCCGACCAACATGTTTACCGTGATTTTCGCGGTATCCCGTACCATTGGCTGGATCTCCCATTGGCACGAAATGCTCAGCGAAAGCTACAAGATCGGTCGTCCGCGCCAGCTTTACATTGGTCATGACCAGCGTGACTACCCCAAGAAGTAATCGGCGGCTTGTACGGCGATGACTGAACGACACAAAGGCCACCCACGGGTGGCCTTTTGCGTGCAGCCTACCCCCTTCATGACACCACTCCCCCATCAACAACAAAGGTGCTTTATGTCTTCTATTACTACCGTTGCCTTTATCGGCCTGGGCGTCATGGGCTATCCCATGGCAGGACACCTGGCCAAGCAGGGCCTGACCACCCGCGTTTATAACCGCACGGCCGCCAAAGCCCAGGCATGGGCCGATCAGTTCGGCGGCACGGCCCACGCCACGCCCGCCGAGGCGGCCCAGGGCGCCGATCTGGTGCTGGTGTGCGTGGGCAATGACGACGACGTGCGTCAGGTCACCACCGGCGAACACGGCGTGCTGCAGTCCATGGCCCCAGGCAGCTATCTGGTGGACCACACCACGGCCTCAGCCGACCTGGCACTGGAGCTGGATGCCGCCTGTCGCCAGAAGAGCCTTCACTTTATCGATGCCCCGGTATCCGGCGGCCAGCAGGGCGCAGAAAACGGCGCGCTGACCATCATGTGCGGCGGTGAACAGGCCCCTTTCGATGCCGTCGCCCCCGTGCTTGACCACTATGCTCGCGCTGTCACGCTCATGGGCCCCGCCAGTAGCGGCCAGCTCACCAAAATGGTCAACCAGATCTGCATCGCCGGCCTGGTACAAGGGTTGGCAGAGGGGCTGCACTTTGCCGAACAGGCAGGACTGGATCAGCATCAAGTGATCGAGGTGATTTCGAAAGGTGCCGCAGGATCCTGGCAGATGGAAAACCGCCACAAGACCATGATCGCCGATGAGTATCAGCACGGCTTTGCCGTCGACTGGATGCGCAAGGATCTGGGCATCTGCCTGGAGCAAGCGCGCAGACTGGACGCCACGCTACCCGTCACCGCACTGGTGGATCAGTTCTATGCCGACGTCCAGCGTATGCAGGGTGGCCGATGGGACACCTCTTCGCTGTTGAAGCGTCTCCGCAAAGGCGAATAGCACTTGACATTTTGACACTGACAGCCGGATCAGGGTTTTCCACACTATCTGTGGATAACCCTGTTCACAACCACTACAAAACGTCCCGTAATCGCCATGAACAGTGACCCAGCCTTAAATTGGTCATTTTTTAACCTCTCATAAGCCGTTGATTTAAAAGAGATTAAGCTAAGACGCTGATTTTTTATGTCATATTCACGAGGCTGTGCACAACCCTTTACCCAGACGAGCAAAAGTGGACAAGTCAAGCACAATATTGACAAAAAAAGCGATAAATTGGCTAAAACGCCAAACAGGAAGCAGCCGAAAAAGCAACGCGACATTGGGTTGCTATCGAGACTTTTAAAAGGGGGAAATACAAAAAACCAGAAGAAGGTGGCGTCCCATAGGGGGTTCGAACCCCTGTTCCCGCCGTGAAAGGGCGGTGTCCTAGACCACTAGACGAATGGGACGTATCTACCTTTTTTACATCATGGTACATCGTTAGCATGGGCTAATGATGGTGGAGCCTAGCGGGATCGAACCGCTGACCTCAACACTGCCAGTGTTGCGCTCTCCCAGCTGAGCTAAGGCCCCACATGTCGTGAAGACGGAGCGTATATTACTGATTACGCTCGCCTTCGTCAACCCTGTTTTCGCAAGAAGCGTCAAATATCTCGCTTGCCGCTCATCTGACGCTCCCTGCCCCTCTGTACAGGTCGAGTGTTTACAGGTCGCGGAACTCTTTTTCGAAGCGTTTCGCCTGCTTTTTCGATACGCCACCCAATACCTCGATAGCGTGGCGCAAGCGAGCCCGCGTCACGTCCGACCCGAGAATCGCCATGGCGTCCATGACGGACGTGCTGGAAGCACTGCCCGTAATGGCAATGAACACCGGCGCCAGAAACGCCTTCATCTTGAGCTCGAAGTGTTCCGCCAGGTGTTTGACTTCCGTCAGCAGCGCTTCCTTGTGCCAGGCATTGACGGCTTCGAAGCGCCATACCAGGAATTGCAGCAGCTTCACCAGCTCTTCGTCTTCCAGCTTGATAGCATCGAAATCCTGCTTTTCCAACGAGGGCAGCCCAGAGAAGAAATGGCCCGCCAGCGGAACCACCTGCGAGAGCGTCTCTACCCGCGGGCGAACCTGGGGCAGGATCTGTTTGACATAGGCATCGTTGAACGCCCACTCGCGCAGCGCCAGCAGCAACGCATCGTCATCCAGGTCTTCACGAATATAAACGCCGTTCAGCCAGGTCAGCTTCTCCAGATCGAATACCGGCCCACCCAGCGATACCCGCTGAATGTCGAACTCAGCCATCATTTCGCTCAGGCTGAACTTTTCGCGCTCGTCCGGCATCGACCACCCCATCCGACCCAGATAGTTGGTGACGGCCTGGGGCAGGAAACCCATGCGACGATAATAGTTGATCGAGGTCGGGTTCTTGCGCTTGGAAAGCTTCGACTTGTCCGGGTTGCGCAGCAGCGGCATGTGGCAGAGCTGGGGCATTTCCCAACCGAAGTAGTCATAGAGCAGCTGGTGCTTGGGTGCCGAGTTGATCCACTCTTCGCCACGCAGCACGTGGGTGATGCCCATCAAATGGTCATCGACCACGTTGGCCAGGTGATAGGTGGGCATACCATCGGACTTCATCAGGATTTGTGCATCCACCTGCGTCCAGTCCACTTCTATTGTGCCACGCAGCATGTCACTGACCACGCAGACGCCTTCACTGGGCACGTTCATGCGGATGACATACGGCCAGCCTTCCTGCTCACGACGCGCCTGCTCGGCGGTATCCAGCGCCAGGTCTGCAGGCTTCAGGGCCAGATGCAGGCCTGCTTCCTTGCGGGATTCACGCAGCTCGTCCAGCTCTTCACTGGTGCGGTAGCACTTGAAGGCATGGCCTGCATCCAAAAGCTGCTGCGCATACTGGGCGTAGATCTCGCCGCGCTCGCTTTGACGGTAAGGGCCATGCGGGCCGCCTACATCAGGGCCTTCGTCCCATTCGAGCCCCAGCCACCGTAACGAGTCGAGAATCATCTGTTCTGATTCAGGGGTAGAACGCACCCGATCGGTATCTTCAATGCGCAAGATGAACTGACCACCGTGCTGACGGGCAAAGCAGAGGTTGAACAGCGCAATGTAGGCCGTGCCTACGTGCGGGTCCCCAGTGGGGGAAGGCGCAATACGAGTACGTACGGTCATCAATCTATCCTTGTGGCGGAAAATGCATCGCCACATTATACGCGCCCCAGCTATATCCAACAGCACCCGCAGGGGAACGAGTTTGCCTCAAAAGCGTCATAACCCAAGCTCAATGTTCACGGTGTGGAAGATGCGCGTTAAAGCACAATCGCTTAGTATGGTGAAGTACCCATGATTCGTGTTCATGCATGCGAACGATTCTCATCGTTTACAGCGTGTTCTGAGCGCCACCGAATAGGTGGAAGTACATTTAACGAGCTGATTTAGCTCATCGATAGGAAGATGAAATGGAATCGCTAGGCTCACGTATCAAGCAACTGAGGCTTAGGGCCAAGCTCAACAAAGCTGCCCTAGCACGTAAAGTTGGCGTGTCGGATGTCACCATTTCTTATTGGGAATCTGGGGCAATCAAACAGATCGGCCATGAACGCCTGGTGGCGCTCGCGGACGCACTGGATTGCTCACTTGCTACCCTATTGGAAGGAGACAGCGCGCCGCAACTGCTCACCCTGAACCATACTGGTCCCCTCCCCTGGGAACAGGTTCAGGCCACTGCTATCACCGTGCCGCATCACCTGCCGTTGAAGATCGACTGGAAAGCACCTTGCGTGATGGTGACACCTGCCAAGGAAGCAGATTTTTCACCAGCGTCGGCGGGAGACCTGCTGCTCCTCGGCCCGACACACGTGTTTCACAAGGCTGGGCATTACCTGGTACAACGGGATGATCAATACGTCATTGAGCACTATACAAAAGCGCCCAATAGCACGTCGATCCATGCCGTTCTGCTTGCCCACTGGTGTGCTGCCTAAAGCATCTTTACCTCCCCGTCCCTAATTGTCCTCAAACACGTCCACCTGGTCGCGCGTTCGTCTTGGTTCACTGCCTATCAAGAGACGCCGCGAGTAGGTGGCCACCTGACCCAACCCATGGCGGGATTGGCTGACCAGCTCTCCCGCCAAATGCTCACCCAGATCACCAATGCGTGCCCGCACGCTGGCTGGCTGAACAGCGGCTTCGGAAAGCTGTACTCGCACCACGTAACCGCCATCCGGCAACCCACTTCCCGTACCCAGCGGCCCGACTTCGAACTGCCCTTCCCTGACTTGAGTACGCGCTTGCCAGCGCACGCGGCTCAGCTCACGCTCGACCACGACCTGTACCTGGGCTCCGTCCGGCAAGTTGGTCCGGCCCGCAATCATCAATCGGCGGTCAGAGAGTAATTGAGCAGAGGTCGAGACTTCCACCTCCAGCGGCTCGATAGGCTCGGCTTCCGCCACTGGCTCGGCCGCGGCGGTCTCTTCCACCTGAACCGTCTCTGCCGGCGTCTCCTCTTCGGGACCACTGCAGCCCTGCAACATCAATGCACCCAGCAGAGCGGCTCCTGCGTAACCTAGCGCTTTCCCCATCACCACGTCTTCCCCTTGTTATTGGCGGATACCTACCATACCGCTTTTGACCACAAAAAACGCAAAGTGATGCAAGCATTTACCCAATATCAGACCAGGCTTGAGAAGCGCTTTGAAGGACACGCCTATGGCATCATCGTACCCGACCTGCCCGGCTGCCACTCCGCAGGCGACAGCTTCGAAGAGGCCCTGGCCAACGCCAAAGAAGCCATCGATGGCTGGCTGGAAGTCGCGGTCGAGTACGGCGACCCCCTCCCCGAAGCCACGTCCATCGAACACCATATGGACAGCCCCGACCTCACCGGCTGGATCTGGGCCGTCGTCGATATCGACGTGACCCCGTACCAGGACAAAAGCCACAAGATCAACGAAGTGCACCCCAACAGGTGGCACAGCAGCACTGCGTTGTGATGGACAACCCTTGCGCTGTCCACTTAAAGTGTCAGACTATAGATAACTGAGATATCCAACTGATCATCAGACATGGCGGAATTTTCCGTGAACCGATGTGAAAGAAAGGCTGCAAAGGAGGCCAAGACCATGAAGATTTCATCTTCACGCCGTCAACGTCTACTGAGCGCCGTCGGTAGCCTTATCGACATCCAGCCAAACACTCGTTACCGTGATTTGATTGACGCTCATAAAACTGATCTTGAACGACTCGGCTCTGACTGGGAGCAGATCGGTAAAGACATGGATCGCGCTGTTGAACGATATGACCAAACCTTCATCAAGCCCACAGCCCGGCAGCGAGTCACAGAAGCCTGATCAAACGGATCACGACGAGCACACGCCGCATCATCAAAACCTTCGGTTGAATCAGGAAACTGATTCGATTGAGGATCAACAAGAGCTAGCCGAGCTTGGCTCTCTGCTAAGCAAAGACGAGCTCTCAGATGAAGAGCAGCAAGTACTTACCCAGCTATTGCAGCGCCATAAATCAGACGTTGCTGTGGCCATAAGCCGACGTACTACCTCGGCATTCCAAGGGCCTCTACCTCCTCCTAGCATTTTGCGCGGCTATGAGGACATAGTACCTGGTTCGGCAGCCAAAATAATCGATTGGGCGGATAGCGAACGCGAACACAGACATCGTACGGAAACGACTATTGTACGTGCTGAAACCACTCGTGATTTACGTGGCCAATTGCTGGCCGCAGCAGTAGCAATGGCAGGTTTCAGCGTAGCTGCCTTTGCTTTGTACTTAGGCCATGCAGGCGTAGCTGCGATGATCACAGCCATGGATATAGGCGGCATGGTCGCGGCCTTCATCTATGGTCGACGCCGTACTGAAGACTAGGCACATCAGAAAAACCCCCTAGAGCTATTCACCAAAAGCTCCCAACCAACTCATGCCCAGAGGCGTGGGTGCCGTTTTTAAGATGATGCCCAGCCAGGTGATATCTTGCGCGGTGGTCGAAGGCTTTATACCACTGCGCCGCCGCATCTGGGCGTGCTCGATGATCTGCTCGCTGCTGAGCTCGGTGATCTTGACGCGGGCAATGGGGAAACGCTGCAGCTGCTCGATGGTGGCTCGCTTGCTACGGCCTGCGCCGTCGGCAAATTCATGCAGGTAGCGCTCGATGGCATCGTGTAAAATAACGCCTTTCCACTTAGCGGTAAGCACGCCACCAGGCGCGGCCAGCTCCAACTCCCGGCGCTTCGCCCACTCCTCAGCCATTGCCTTTCTGGGGAATGTTTTCGACTCTGAGTAGTCTGGTTGCCCACGGCGGGCAATGCGAATTTGCACCAGATATGAGAAACTGCCGTCCTTCTTACGGCGCTTGCGAATCGTTGCCATACTTGCCCCCCCTCGATGTACCAAATTCAAAGCGGCTCAAGTACCAGATATGTACCAACGAACCATGTAAAACGCCGCTTAACCACTGTAAATATGAACAGTTATGAATGATACCACAAACGCTCAAACCCGCATGAAGTCTGGCACCGCCCGCCCAGCGCTGGATAGAACTTTCTCCGTCGCGCCGATGATGGACTGGACTACAAGAGACTACCGTGCGTTCGCTCGCACCCTGACTAGGCGTGCGCTGCTGTATACCGAGATGGTGACCACCGGTGCGGTGCTGCACGGCTCCCCGCGTGAGCGCTTTTTGGGGTACAGCGAGGTGGAGCATCCGATAGCCCTGCAGTTGGGGGGTAGCGATGCGGGAGAGTTGGCGGAGTGTGCTGCGATCGCTGAGGCGTGGGGGTATGACGAGGTCAACCTGAACGTGGGCTGCCCCAGTGACCGGGTGCAGAACAACATGATTGGCGCCTGCCTGATGGGCCACCCCGAAAAAGTGGCCGCCGCAGTCAAGGCCATGCAGGCGGCGGTGTCGATTCCGGTGACGGTGAAATGCCGTATTGGTATCGATGACCAGGATGAAGACGCCGATTTGGCACGGTTCATTGATATCGTAGCTTCGGCAGGCTGCAGCGTGTTTACCGTTCACGCCCGCAAAGCCTGGCTACAGGGGTTATCCCCGAAAGAGAACCGTGACATTCCACCGCTGAACTACCCTCGGGTGCATCGATTGAAACAGAGCCACCCCGAGCTGCACATTGGCATCAACGGCGGGATTAAAACCCTGGCCGAGTGCCAGGCGCAGCTGGAGCATGTGGACAGCGTGATGGTAGGCCGCGAGGCGTACCAGAACCCGTGGCTACTGGCCGGTGTCGATGAGCAGCTGTTTGGTGAGCCCGGCCCGGCCCGCACGCGTCTGGAAGCGGCCACGGCCTTCCGCCCCTATATTCAGCAGCGCCTGGATGAGGGCGCCAAGCTGAATCATATTACGCGGCATTTGCTGGGGCTGTTTCAGGGCTGCCCGGGCGGGCGCCGGTTCCGCCGTCACCTGTCGGAACACGCCCATAAAGAGGGTGCGGGATTACGCTTGTTCGATGACGCGCTCGGCCTGGTGCGCGAGCCGGATACCGATACACCGCCAGTGGATGAGCAGACAACAAAACAGCCCGTGGCCTGACGGCCAACGGGCTGTTCCGAGCAAACGCCCAGCGAGCTGATCGCTGGGCGTTTTCGTTCAAGAGGCTACTGTTCGCGAACGCCTTGCTCGATACGCTCTCCCACCTCTTGGTCGATATTGCGCCAATACTCGAACGCCCGGGCCAATACCGGCTCAGAGACGCCTCCCGAGAGATGCCCGACCACATTGGACACCAGCCGCTCGCGCTGGGCGTCGTCCATCACGTCGCGCACCAGCGCGTGGGCCTGGCGCCAGTCATCGTCATCTTTTCTGAGCGTGTAGGCCGTCCGTATGAATTGCCCGTCGGTCGACCACACGGCGTCTTCCGGGAAGCGCTGCCCATCCGCCTTGGGGCCACCTTTGCTGTTGGGTGCATAGGTAGGATCGGTGGCGTGACGAATACGCATTGCGCCCCCTTGGCCATAGCTGTGCACCGGGCATTTGGGCGTATTGACCGGAATGTGCTTGTAGTTCACCCCCAGTCGAGCACGGTGCGCGTCGGCATAGGAGATCGCCCTTGCCAGCAGCATCTTGTCCGGCGACAGCCCCGTCCCCGGCACCATGCTGTTGGGCTCGAAAGCGGCCTGCTCGATTTCACTGTGGAAATCAGTGGGGTTCCTGTCCAGCGTCAGCTTGCCCACCTCGATCAGCGGGTAGTCGTCATGGGGCCAGATCTTGGTCAGGTCGAAAGGGTTGATGCGGTAGGTTTTGGCATCTTCGAAGGGCATGATCTGCATCTTCAAAGTCCAGGTAGGGTGATCCCCCCGCTGAATGGCTTCGAAGAGGTCACGACGGTGGTAGTCGGCATCGCTACCGGCCATCTGGTCGGCCTGCTCCTGGGTCATGCACTTGATGCCCTGGTCGGTCTTGAAGTGATACTTCACCCAAAACCGCTCGCCTGCCTCATTGACCCACATATAGGTATGGCTGGAATAGCCGTTCATGTGCCGCCACGTGGCAGGAACGCCACGGTCTCCCATCAGCCATGCCACCTGGTGGGCCGACTCGGGTACCAGCGTCCAGAAATCCCACTGCATGTCGTGGTCTCGCAGGCCGTTGTCAGCCCGGCGTTTCTGGGAGTGAATGAAGTGCTGAAACTTCATCGGGTCGCGAACGAAAAACACGGGGGTGTTGTTACCCACCATGTCGAAGTTGCCTTCCTCGGTGTAGAACTTGATGGAAAACCCGCGGGGGTCCCGCCAAGTGTCCGGGCTTCCGCTCTCGCCTGCCACGGTCGAGAAGCGGATCAGCACATCGGTCTTCTTGCCAGGCTGTAGAAAGCCAGCCTTGGTGTACTGGCTGACATCCTGAGTCACTTCAAAATGACCAAACGCCCCGCTGCCTTTGGCATGGGGCTGACGGTCAGGAATCATTTCACGGTTGAAGGCCGCCATCTGCTCCATCAGATAGTGGTCATGCATGACGATGGGACCATCGGCCCCGACCGAAAGCGAGTGCTCGTCGCTGGCAACCGGAATACCGGCTTCATTGGTGGTGGGGTGCTGGTGGCTACTCATGGCGCTTCCTCCTTGTCACATTCGACCAGACGCCGTTGCGTCGTTGGAAATGGCCCACAGCGCACGAGGCATTTCGCCTTTGCGCTGGCTGGCTCCCCCACAGGTATAGTCAACAAGCAGGCATATCGCCATCCATGGCGCCTTAACGTTGGCTATTGAAGCGATCAATATTTGCTATCAAAAAAGCTCAATACAGGGAGTCGGGAGGCGGTTCCAGGCTGGATTGAAAGCTTTCGATGGCCGTCTCGGCTTCTTCTATCTCATCGAAGCGAGCGATGTGATAAAGCGCTTCGCCTTCATTGGCCAGCGGCAGGCGGCTCATGCCAATCACGATGCCATCGGCCATGGCCAGCACCTCGCCCTCATCATTGCCGAAGGGGTCCGCTACCTTGCCGAGCACTTCGCCCTTGGCCACGCGCGCCCCCAGGCGCACCTGGGGCCGTAAAATGCCATCGATAGGCGCACGCGCCCAACTGGAGCCATTGGCCAACTCGGCGGGGGCGGGGGTACGGCGGCGCTGCTCGCCACTCAGCATCCCCAGGCGGCGCATGACTCTGAGAATGCCTTTGACACCTGGCGCAATCGCCCACTCATCGAAACGCAGTGCCTCACCGGCTTCATAAGTCAGCACGGGAATGCCCAGGTTCTGGGCATAGTGGCGCAGGCTGCCTTCCCGCAGTTCGGCATTCAGAATGACCGGGGCCCCAAAGGCATCGGCCATGCGCTCGGTTTCGCTGCCAGGGGTCAACTGCGCACGAATTTGCGGCAGGTTGGTGCGATGAATCGCCCCCGTGTGCAGGTCGATGATATGCGTCGCATGATCGACGATCTCATCTCTGAACAGCGCGGCAATACGCCCCCCCAGCGAGCCCTTTTCGCTGCCTGGAAAGCAGCGGTTCAAGTCGCGGCGGTCGGGCAGGTAGCGGGTTTGCTGCAAGAAACCGAACACATTGACCACCGGCACGGCAATCAGCGTTCCGCGCAGGCTGTTGATGGACTTCGAGCGCAGCACGCGCCGCACGATTTCCACGCCGTTGATTTCATCCCCATGGATACCGCCACAGACCAGCATGACCGGCCCCTCTTTGCGGCCATGCACCACCTCGACGGGAATATGCAGCGGTGTGTGGGTGTAGAGGCGTGCCACCGGCACATCGATCTGTAACCGTTGGCCGGGCAGTACGGTATGCCCGGCTAGCGTAAAAGGCGCTCGCGCCATGACAACTCCTCGATCAAGCATCGTGCAGTAGCTAAAAGGTTGGAAAATCTGATGTCTGAAAACTCTATTTAGCATTATCCGACATCTTTGTTAACGCACGCTATGAAGTTCTCTGATTAACCATACACTTTTGAATGTAAAAAACCGGCGAGTTCATATAAAATACGCCGCATACGTGTCGAGAGTGAGGTGAGGTTCCATGGCAAGAAAAACCAAAGCGGAGGCTGCGGCAACGCGCGAAGCGCTGCTGGATGCGGCTGAAGAGGTGTTTTTCGAAAAAGGCGTTGCTCGCACCTCGCTTGAGCAGATTGCCCGCCATGCGGGGCTGACCCGCGGTGCCGTCTATTGGCACTTCAAGAACAAGGGCGATCTGTTCATGGCGCTGGTGGAGCGGGTGCGCATGCCCTTCCAGTCATTGATCGATGAAGTCAATAACGCCGATCCACACGTTTCACCGCTGGAAGCCATTCGCCTGGCCTGCCACGCGGGCTTGCAGCGTATCGAACAACCTTCCCATCAGCGTATTTTGTCGATCCTGCTCCATCGCTGTGAATTCTTCAGCGATATCAACCCCATTGCCATGCAGGATGAAATCGGCGAAGAGTGCTTCGACGAAATGCTGCCGGTGTTCCAACTGGCCCAGCAACAGCAGGATATGCGCGAAGATATCAGCCCGGAAACCGCCACCCGCCTGATGCAGTGCGCGCTCGGCGGCCTGTTTCATGATTGGCTGCGCACGCCGGATGCTTTTTCTGTCTCCGAGCGCGGCGCAGAAATCATCGATACGCTGATCCGCATGATGCGCAAGTAAACGCTCTACTGCACCGCAGCATTGCATCTATACTACAGGCACCACATGACAGGAGCCGTGTATGGATGCCTTGGAGTTTGTACGCGTACGTGAGCTGGAGATTGCGGTTCGCATCTGGAACCCTGACGCCAAACGAACCCTGATTGCTTGGCACGGGCTGGCTCGCCACGGCGGTGATTTTGCCGCCCTGGCCCGCGAGCTCGGCAGCGAATGGCGCGTACTGGCCCCGGACACCCCAGGGCGCGGCCTATCGAGCTGGTCGCTGTTTCCCGCCCATGACTACCTTTACAGCCACTATGTCACCGTTGCCATCGCGCTGCTGGACCACTACCAGTTGGAACAGGTGGACTGGCTGGGCACCTCCATGGGAGGGCTGCTTGGTATGCTGATCGCCGCCGACGAGCAACACGCAGCGCGCATTGCTCGTCTGGTCCTCAATGACGTTGGGCCTGAGCTCGATAAGGAAGGGCTGATTGCGCTGTCGAGCTACTTTGGCGTCACCCACCGTTTCAACAACTTTGCCAACCTGCAGGCAGAGCTGGTCAAGCACTATGCCAGCTTCGGCATCACCAGCGAAGCGGAGTGGCGCGAGCTGGCGCTCAATAGCTCACGACGCCTGCCCGATGGCAGTTGGACCTACCACTTCGACCCACGCATAGGCGAGCAGTTTATTCACGATACACCACGGGATACCTGGGCCGACTGGGCGAAGATACGCTGCCCGCTCATGGTCATTCGCGGTGAAACCTCTACCCTGCTGGCCGCCGAAACGCTGCCCAAAATGGCCGAGTCACAGCCGTCGTTGGTGACCATGACCGTGCCGGGCTGCGGGCATGCGCCGATGCTCAACGACGCTCAGCAGGTCAAGCCCATACAGCACTTTCTGACGACTCCGTTAGCCGCCTCTTCCACGGCAACACCTGCCCAGCCAACTGGCACGTTCAGCCAGTGGCTGGCAGATGTGTGGCGCTACCTGAGAGGCAGTAGATAGGGCTGGTTACGTCGGGTAGCCATTGGGGTGGTGCTTGTGCTGCAAGCGCAGCTTGTTGAGGCGTACCCGTGTATCCAGGTAGTCCTGCTCCATGACGCTGCGGTAGGCCCCTTCACTGGCCAGATATTTGACCAATACCCGATGCTCACCCGGCTGGGGGCAATCCCCCGCCTTGCAATGCAGGCGCACCACGCTGTTTGGCTCATTGAGCAGCCGAGCAGTGGCAACGCCCTGCTGGTCGCGCTCGGCCACTACCGCCGTGGCGCCCAGCAGGCAACGGCGCTGGAACGGCGGGTAGCGATGCAGCCCACGCTGCAGGGCGTGACACACGGCAGCCGCCAGCGGCGAAGCAACGGCAAAGGAAGCCCACAGCACCAGCACACCCACAGGCACTCTCAACATGCCCAGCGGTAGCCAGCGCAGCACCAGCAGCTCGACGGCCAGCGATATGGCGCCTGCCAATAGAACGAGCAGGCTCAGCGCCAGTGAGGCGGGCACACCCGCAAAGCCCAGCGAGACGAGCGTGCTCGCCATGTGGTCATCGCGCAGGCTATCGCGTTCGAACAGCTCCAACGGCGCCAGTCGCAACAACACCAGCAGCCAATAGAGAATGCCCAGTATCAGCAGCAGGGCAAAGACGATGGACGGAAACTGCAGAGCAGCAGACATGAAGGTTTGCATGGCGTGTTCTCCTCCGGGCAAGTTGCCCGGTCTTGTTCTCGCCTGAGCCTATTTTCGACCATTATTGTGCTACTCAGGCTAAAACGATGGTCACTTTCAGCTTAGCTCATCTTAGCCATGTCAGTAGCTCGGGCATTGACCCGTGTCAGCCTTTGGCCCGACGCCCACAAAAAACGGGCACCCCGTGGGGTGCCCGTCTGGTGGATCGCTGGCGATCAGGTCAAGTCTGATCGTGACCCAGCGCCGCCTGCTCATCCTCCTTGCGTTCAGGATGACGCTTGCGGTAGAGCCAGTCAGAAACAGTGGCAATCATGGCGTAGAAGCTGGGAATGAACAGGCTGCCCAGAATAGCGACGGACGCCATGCCCACGGCCACCGTGGTGCCGATATGGTGGCTACTGACATCACTGGCCCCGGTGGCCAAGGCCAGCGGCAGCGTACCAAAGATGAACGCCAGCGAGGTCATGACGATGGGCCGGAAGCGCAGCTCGGCCGCCGTGATCGCGGCTTCACGAATCGTCTTGCCCTGCTCTTTACGCTGCAGCTCGGCAAACTCGACGATCAGGATCGCGTTCTTGGCCGCCAGCCCCACGACCACCAGCATACCGATTTGCACGTAGACACTGGTATCCAGCCCGCGCAGCACGATACCGCCAATCCCCCCGAGGAAGGCAAACGGAGTGGCCGTCAAGACCGCCAGCGGCAAGGACCAGCTCTCGTACTGGGCTGCCAGGATCAGGAACACCATCAGGATACCGAACACGATGGCCAGCATGGCGGTATTGCCCAAGTTGGCCTCCTGATACGCGGTACCGGTCCAGCCCATGCCCCAGTTCGGCCCCAGTGTTTCCAGCACGACTTCTTCCATGGCCGCGATGGCTTGTGCCGAGCTGTAGCCCGGAGCCGCCCCGCCCTGGAACTGCGCCCCGGTGTACACCCCGAAGCGTGACACTACCGAAGGCCCTACCTGGCGCTCCAGCGTCACGAACTCGGATAACGGAATGCGCTCACCGTTGCCGCCCCGCACGTAGACATTGTTGATGTCTTCGGGGGTCTTGCGGAACTCGTCCTCGTTCTGCAGATACACCTGGAAGTTACGGTTCTGGTAGCTGAAGAAGTTGACGAAGCCATTACCAAAGGTATTGGAAAGTGCCGAAGAGATATTCTCCAGGGCCACGCCGTAGCTCAACGCCTTCTGCTGGTCGATCTCCGCCCGGAACGAGGGAACGTTCACGTTGAACGTGGAGAATACTTGATTCAGCGCAGGGTGCTGGTTCGCCGCCCCCATGATCTGCAGCGAAGCTTCATACAGCTCACGGGGCGATGCGCCGTCGAAGGATTGCAGGTAGCCGGTGAAGCCCCCAGTGGTCGACAGCCCCATGATGGGCGGCACGTTGAAGGCCATGGCCGAACCACCGTCGATGCTGGCACCCAGCTGCATGATACGGCCCACCAGCTCATTGGCGGTCAGGTCGCGCTCCGACCAAGGCTGCATGTTGACGAACATGATCCCGCGTGCGGTGTTTACCGCGCTGGACAGAATGTCATACCCCGCCACCGCCGAGGAGTACTGCACGCCAGGGATATCTTCAATGGCAGCACTTAGCTCGGCCATGTAGTTCTGGGTACGATCCAGCGAGGCAGCGTCCGGCAGCGACACGCTGACCAGCACGATCCCCTGGTCCGTTTCGGGCACCAGCGTGGAGGGCGTATTGGCATACAGCCAGTAAGAGCCCGCCCCTACCGCCACGGTCAGCGCCAGCGCCAGCACCCAGAAGCGCACCAGCTTCTTCACGAACCACATGTAGAGCGCCGTGAAGCCTGCAAAGAAACGATCGAACAGGCGCAGCGGCGTGGTAATGGCTCGCTTGAAAGCGGACTGACGGGTCTTGTGCAGGTTGTGCTTGATGAAGATCGCGGACAGCGCCGGGGTGAAGGTCAGTGCCATCAGCGCCGACAACGCCACCGAGATCGCCACGGTAATCGCGAACTGCTGGTAGATCTGGCCCGTGAAGCCGCCCATGAAGGCCACCGGCACGAACACCGCCGCCATGATCAGCGACGTGGCGATGACCGGCCCACCGACCTCTTTCATGGCGCGAATGGTGGCATCGCGAACGCTGATATCGTCCTCTTCGCTGAGCACCCGCTCGACGTTCTCCACCACCAGAATCGCGTCATCAACCACGATACCGATCGACAGCACCAGCGCGAACAGCGTCAACAGGTTGATCGAGAAGTCGAACAGGTAGAAGCCGGCAAAGGTACCAATCACCGAGACCGGCACCACCGACATGGCGATGACCGTAAAGCGCCAGTTCTGCAGGAAGATGAACAGAATCACGATAACGATCAGGAACGCTTCGATGAACGTCTTGAGCACCGTCTCGACGGACGCATCGATGAACAGCGTCGTATCGTAAGGCGTCACGTACTCGAGCCCCGGCGGGAAGCGTTCAGCCAGCTCTTCCATGGTCGCCCGAACCGAGTTGGCCGTCTCCAGCGCGTTGGCGCCCGGCTGCTGGTTGATGATGATGGGCGTCATGGTCGCGCCGTTCAACCGCGCATCCACGCCGTAGAAAGAGGCGCCCAGCTCGATCCGTGCCACGTCATCCAGGCGCAGTGAAGAGCCATCGGCATTGGTGCGCAGGAAGATGTTGCGGAAATCATCCGGGCTGGAAAGGCGCCCGCCAGCGGTAATGGTGTAGGTATAGGCACGCGGCTCGCTCTGGGGCGTCGCGGCAAGATTACCGGCCGGAATTTCGGTGTTCTGAGCGCGAATGGCACTGGCCACTTCGCTCGGGGTCAGGTCGTACTGGGCCAGCTTGTCGGGATCCATCCAGATCCGCATGGCAAACTCGCCGCCCCCCAGCACCTCGGCGTTGCCCACGCCAGGCACCTGGCGCAGCTCATCGAGAATGTTGAGCGTGGCATAGTTCTGCATGTAAACGTTGTTGTAGTCACCGCTGGGCGAGGTCAGCGCGACCAGCATCAGAATGGAGTCGGAACGCAGCTCCACGGTGACACCCTGAGACTGAACGGCCTCTGGCAACTGGGACAAGGCCCCCTGCACGCGGTTGTTGACGTTGATGGTGTTGATATCACCATCGGTGCCGATGTTGAACGCCACGCTCAGGCTCATCAGGCCGTTGTCGGCGCTGTTGGAGGTCATGTACAGCATGTCCTCCACGCCGTTGATGGCTTCCGCCAAGGGCGCGGCCACGGTCTGTGCCACGGTCTCCGCATCGGCACCGGGGAACTGCGCCTGTACCGAGACCGTGGGCGGCACCACGCTGGGATACTGCTCGATGGGCAATATCCGCATCGCCATCGCGCCTACCAGCGTCAGGATAATCGCCAGCACCGTGGCGAATATCGGACGACTGATAAAGAAGTTAGAGAAATTCATTATTGAGCACCCTCTTCCCCTTCCGCGGGCGCATCACCGGCGCCTTCGGACATCTCGGCAGCCGCTTCGGCCTGCTCCTGCTGCTCCTGCGCTTCGGCTTCTTCCACGTCATCGACCAGCTGTTCTGCATCGCCATCGAAACGCACCGGGTCGATCTCCATGCCCGGCTCGATACCCGCCGGGTCACCTACCACAACACGCTCGCCAGGCTCCAGGCCATCCAGGATGATCTGCCAGGGGCCAGCCACATCGCCCAGTTGAACCGTCCGCTCACGCGCCTTGCTCTCGTCATCCAGCACGAAGACACGAGGGCCCATCAACCCTTGGGTAACGGCAATTTCAGGCACCGCCATGACGTCGAAGCGCTTCAGGCCTTCAAGGCGTACGCGCACGAACTGGCCCGGCAGTACTTCCCCGTCAGGATTGTCGAACGTGGCCGATGCTTGCACCGTACTGGTGCCGGTATCCACACGGGAACCGAGGAAATTCAGGCGGCCCGCCAGCTCACCACCGGCGCTACCCGCTAACCCGGGCACGCTGAGATGGGCGGTAATGGAGGACATGTCACCGGCGCTGTCGGCCAACTGGCGACGCAGCTCGAAGGCATCGCGCTGGGGTAGCTGAAAGCGCACTTCCAGCGGGTCCAGGGGCGTGATGGTGGCCAGCTCAGTGCCTGACGTGACCAGGTTGCCCACGTTGATCTGGCTCAAGCTGATCATGCCCGACACGGGCGCGGTGACGTTGGAGTAGCCCAGGTCCAGATTGGCACTGGTGAGTGCGGCTTCCGCCTGTGCCACGCTGGCCTGCGCAACCCGCTGCTCTGCCAGCGCCTGGTCGTACTGCTGGCGGCTGACCGAGTTCTGGCTCAGCAGCTGCTCGAAACGCTGCGCATCCCGCTGGGCGCGTGCCAGCTCTGCCCGGGCGCTCTGCAGGTCTGCTTCACGCTGGTTCACCGTGGCCTGGTACAAGTCCGGCTCGATGGTGTAGAGGCGATCTCCCTCCTCGACCATTTGCCCGGGTTCGAAATGCCGCTCTTCCAGAAAGCCGTTGACCCGCGCCACCAGCGTGACTTCACTGTCGCTACGCAGCAGCGAAGGATAGGACTTGTTGAGCGGAATGTCCTGACGGCTTACTTCAGCGACTTCCACCGCGTGGGGTGGCGCTTCCTGCTGCTGGCCCTGCTGCTCCTGGGACGGCTGTTCCTGGCCACAAGCGGTCAGCGCCAGCACGGCGATCAGCGTCACCAGGCTCGCCCGGGTGGAGTGCATCACTCTTTTCATGCGTCGAATTCCCATTCATTTTTTCTGTACGTTGACGGATCGCAGGCGTGCCCCCGTTGGCCGCTCTCAGGCGCCTGGGGTAGGAGGAGCACCAATGTCCATCGCGCGCTGGTAAGTATCAGGCGCGTTGCTTTCAGGCAGGGTGAAGTTGACGCTGTCACCGGTCAGCCAGGCATTGACTTCCTCGATGGCCGCCACGTCCAGCATGCCCGACTGCTGGCGCAGCGACATCAGATTCACCACGTAGTCGTAGCGCGCTTCGGCGTAGCTGGCGATGGCGTTATAGAGGTTCTGCTCGGCATTCAGCACATCGACGATATTGCGGGTACCCACTTCGTAGCCTGCGCGCGTCGCTTCCAGAGCACTGCGGGTAGACACGATGGCCTGGCGGCGAGCATCCACGGTTTCCACGTTATTGCTGACCTGGGTGTACAGCGAGCGCACTTGTTGAATCGTGGTGCGGCGCTGGGACTCGAAGTCGTACTGGCTACTTTCGAGCTGGAAGGTGCCCTGGCGAATACGCGCACTGGTGCTGCCACCGGTGTAAATCGGCAGGTTGGCGGAAACGCCTACCTGGCTAGAAGAGTTGTAGCCACTGACCACATCGCTGTCGCTGTCCGAGTATTGATAGTTGGCGAACGCCTGCACGGTGGGTAGACGCCCTGCCCGGGCGATTTCCACACCGGCCCGAGACAGCTCGATACCTGCCCGCTGGGCCAGTACCTGCGGGTTGCGCTCCAGTGCCTGGTCGACCCAATAGTCACGGTCGGTGGGCGCAGGGAGCGCAATCGGCATGGCGTCGCCCAAGGCATCGATGTTGGCGTAACGCTGCCCGGTCAACTGTTCCAGCGCTTCGAACGCCACTTGCAGGCTGCTCTCGGCGGCAATGCGGTCGGCCCGAGACTGGTCGAAGCTGGCCCGCGCCTCTTCCACTTCGGTAATCGCAATCAGCCCGACCTCGAACTGCTCGCGGGCCTGTTCCAGTTGGCGGCCAATGGCGCGCTCTTGCGCCTGACGCGCTTCCAGAACCTCATGGGCACGCAGAATATCGAAGTAGGCGCTGACCACGTCGATGAGCAGCTGCTGTTCCGTCGCGGCCAAAAGGTAGACCTGCTGATCGATCTGGCGCTCGGCCTGGTTGAGCTCCTGGCGCGTCACGGCATTGAACAGCGCCTGAGTCGCTTCCAACGACAGCGATGCGGTGTTGTAACGGTCATCGCTGACCCCCACCGCGGCCTGGTCGGCACCCACGCCGACGCCCGCCCCCCGCGCAGAACCCTGGCTTTCGTACTGCTGGTTGTGCACGACACTACCGGAGGCATTCACCTGAGGCAGCAAGCCGCCGCGCGCCACGTCCCGGCCCGCTTCCACGCCAGAAAATTCGGCGCGTGCCGAGGCAAGGGCAGCGTTGTTGTTCAACGCATCGCGGGTGATGGTGACCAGGTCGGCCGCTTGGGCAGGCAGAATGAAGGAGGAGGTCAGCACGGCCAGTAGCAAGGGGCGTAAAGGGGCATTGACTGCCCAGTGTGCTAGTCGCATGGGATTGCCTCTAGGTGTCAACGTTGGAAGACGCGCAGCGCCAGTCTGAAAGAGTGGGCATTATAGTTACATTCATGTATGTATGCTAGCCTTGAACTTGGCGAATTTGTGTGTACAAAGTGCCTGCCCAGTCCAGCACCTTTTACCTTAGTCCAATGCACCGTTGGCAGGGGGCTTTTTACATTCACGACGCCTGAATCGACGCGGGTCGATGCCCCACTTTTGCAGCCGGGAGGCCAGCGTCGTCGGTTTGACGCCCAATAGCTCAGCCGCCCCGCCCGCGCCAGAGATCTTGCCCTGTGTCGCTGCCAGCGCCTTCAACACGTTGTCCCGCTGGTGCTGCTGTAGCGCCTGTTCGGTCATCGGTGTCTCGGCAAGAGGCTCGGCGCCCTTGTCACGCTCCGCCATGACCTGCCCCGGCACACTGGGCTCAGGCGGCAACAGGTCGTCGAAGCAGAGTCGGCGGTCCTGGGTCACGATCACCTGTCGTTCGATGACGTTTTCGAGCTCGCGGATATTGCCAGGCCATGGATAGCGGGTCAGCAGCTCCAATTGAGCCGGAGGAATACGCACGCCCGGCTTGTTGAACTTCAAGCAGGCGCGGTGCAGAAAATGTCGCGCCAGCAAGGGCACGTCCTCGATGCGCTTGCGCAGCGGCACTGAATCGATGGGAAACACGTTGAGCCGGAAATAGAGATCCTCTCGGAAATGCCCGGCGTCGATCATCTCTTTCAAATCACGGTTGGTGGCCGCAATCACGCGCACGTCCACCTCTCGGGTGCGGTTGTCCCCCACTCGCTCGAACTGCTGATCCTGCAATACGCGCAGCAGCTTGCTCTGCAGCTCCAGCGGAATTTCTCCTACCTCGTCAAGAAACAGCGTGCCGCCGTGGGCCAGCTCGAAACGCCCCGGACGATCCTGCATCGCCCCGGTAAAGGCCCCTTTGACATGGCCAAAGAACTCGCTTTCGAACAGATCTCGCGGTATGGCGGCACAGTTGACCCGAATCAGCGGCCGGTCGCTGCGCCCACTTCCGGCATGAATGGCCCTGGCGATCAGCTCCTTGCCCGTGCCGGACTCACCGCTGATCAAGACGTTGGCCCCGGTCGGCGCCACCATGGCAATCTGCTGGATCAATTTGGCCACCGCCGGGCTGTTGCCCACGATATTGCGGTGATTGACCTCTGCCTTGATCTCCTCCTGAAGGTATTCGTTCTCCAGCTCCAGCCGCCGCTTCAGCGACTCGACCTCCTCTAGGGCATCGCGCAGCTGCTGCTCTGCCCGTTTGCGTTCGCGGATATCGCGAAACAGCACCACGGCCCCCACCAGCCGCCCCATCTCGAAAATGGGGGTGCTCGTATACTCGACGGGAATCGCCTCACCGTTCTTGTGCCAGAACACTTCATCGTCGACGTGGTGCACCTGGCCATCGCTGAACGAGGCATGAATGGGGCACTGCTGCACCGGGAAATGCGAGCCATCGGCATGGGTATGGTGAAACATCAAATGCGCATCGTGGCCCACCATGTCCTCGGTGCTCCAGCCCAGAATGCGCTCGGCCGCTGGATTGACGAAAGTGGTTCTGCCCTGCGCATCCAGCCCGTAGATGCCCTCTCCGGCAGCGCTGAGAATCAGCTGGTTCTGCCTTTCGATTCGCTCGAACACCTGCTCGACGCGCTGCCACCCTACATCCCCCTGGCGATGCTGACGCCCCAGCTCGGCCCGGGCGCGCCGCTGCTCGGCCTTCTGCCGGTCGATCAGGGTCAACAACAGCCGCGGGGTGTCCGGCAAACGCTCACCGAAGACTTCTACCCGGCGTGGCTGACGCACGCTGTCCAGCACCACCAGGTCATCCGACCACGCCTGCCCGGTAGTCAATACCTCATCGGTAAAGCTGACCCACAGCGGCAAGGAGGCACTCAACCGATGGCTGAACGGCGACGCCCGCCAATCGCCCTCTTCCAGCATCAACAGTTGGCAGGCCGCCGCATTGGCAGCCACCAGCTCATCGGCCAGCGGGTCGATCACCAGCATGGCCAGCGGGGCATGGCTGGCCATGAGCTTGAGCGACGGCTCGCTCATCAACGGCTCGGTCGTCATGGGCATGGGGGGCATCTGCATCTCCTGGCGATGGCGTCGACATACCCACTACCCATACAAACAACGGGCCAATAACGATATTTCGTCATTTAAACAACGAAATATCGTTATTAACGAAAAATCGTTGTTTTCAAGCATGGCCTCCAAGATTCCACCAAATACCATAACTCATTGAATTTATGAATCTTTAAACAAAACGGACGGTTGTGGCACACAAGTCGCACTAACGAAACAGTGCCGCAACGCTCTGTTTCGCACCAAGACGGCGCAGCTAGAAGCCCATTTGCTCCTGAGAGGTGAACGCCCATGAAAGAGAACAATGACCACAGCAGTCTCGGCAACCCTTTCGATCACCGTCAATCGCTGATCCATGGCCGCCAGTGTGATTGCCACCAGTGCCACCCTGCCCGCCCCAGCGCACCTTCCCATCAGGCCACCCTGGCCGGTGGCGAAGCGCCGCCCAGCAATGCCGAACAGATCATGGACCGAGTCGTGGAGAGCGCGCTGGTTCGTGGCATCTTTGGCCATAGCGACATGCACCGCCGGCAATTCATGAAGCTGGTGGGTGGCGGCACCGCGGCGGCTGCCCTGGCCACGCTGCTGCCCATGGAGTCGATCAAGGCGGCGATCAAGGAGAACCTCGGCCCGCTGGAGAAAACCGAGCTGGACATCGGCTTCATTCCGATCACCTGCGCCACGCCCATCATCATGGCCCACCCCATGGGGTTTTATGAGCGTTACGGCCTGAACGTCAATGTGATCAAGACCGCTGGCTGGGCGCTGATTCGCGATAACTCGCTGAACGACCGGTACGATGCCGCTCACATGCTCTCCCCCATGCCGCTGGCCATGAGCCTGGGGGCAGGCTCGACCCAGCGGGCCTTCGTGACGCCTGCCATCGAGAACGTCAATGGGCAAGCCATCGTGCTGCACAACGACCATCAGGACAAGCGTGACCCGCAGCAGTGGAAAGGCTTCACCTTCGGCGTGCCCTTCGAGTACTCCATGCACAATTTCCTGCTGCGCTACTACGTGGCCGAGCATGGCCTGGACCCGGATCAGGACATTCAGATTCGCGTCATTCCGCCCCCCGAAATGGTCGCCAACCTGCGCGCGGGCAACATCGATGGGTTTCTCTCCCCCGACCCGTTCAATCAGCGCGCCGTGTTCGAGCGCATCGGCTTCATTCATCTGCTCACCAAGGAGATCTGGGACGGCCACCCGTGCTGCGCCTTTGCCACCAGCGCTCGCTTTGCCCAGCAAAACCCCAACACCTACGGCGCGCTGCTGCGGGCGATCATCGATGCCACCCAATACTCTTCCGACCCGGCCAACCGTTCGGAAATCGCAGAGGCCATTGCCCCGACCAACTACCTGAACCAGCCAGTCACGGTGATCGAGCAGGTGCTGACAGGACGCTTTGCCGATGGCCTGGGCAATGTTCAGAACGTGCCGGACCGGATCGACTTCGACCCCTTCCCCTGGCAATCCATGGCCGTCTGGATCCTGACCCAGATGAAGCGCTGGGGCTACATCGAGGGCAGCGTCGATTATCAGCAGATTGCCCGGGATGTCTTTTTGGCCAGCGAAGCACGCACGGTGATGAACGAGCTGGGCTACGACGCCCCCGAAGAGACCTCGCGCAACTACCAGATCATGGGCAAGACCTTCGACTACACCGACCCCGAAGGGTATCTGGCCAGCTTTGATATCCGCAGGAGCTAATCATGGACCGTACCACCACCGACTGGAACATCAGCCTGAATGCACGGGCTGCCTTGTTGGCCTTCGTCCTGCTTGCCGTGCTGCTGGGGCTATGGGAAGGACTCGACCGCTCGCCGCTGCTGGGCGGCACGGAAGAGCTGAGCGAGTACGAACTGCTGCTGGGCGGGGCCGATGAAACGGCCCGCGTTCCCCCGCCGTCGGCGATTTTCGAGCGGGCCTGGGAGCAGCTTTCCAACCCTTTCTATGATGCAGGCCCCAACGACAAGGGGATCGGCATCCAACTGGGTTACTCCCTTTACCGCGTGCTCAGCGGCTATCTCATGGCCGCCGTGGTGGCGATCCCCATCGGCTTTCTGATTGGCATGTCACCGCTGGCGTATAAAGCGCTCAACCCGTTCATTCAGGTCTTGCGGCCGATTTCTCCCTTGGCCTGGATGCCTCTGGCGCTGTTCATCATTCGGGATGCCGAAGCCTCGACCATCTTCGTGATCTTTATCTGTTCCATTTGGCCGATGCTGCTCAATACCGCCTTTGGCGTGGCTGGCGTGCGCAGCGACTGGGTGAACGTGGCACGCACCCATGAACTGTCGCCGCTGCAAACGGCCTTCAAGGTCATTCTGCCCGCCGCGGCCCCGACCATTCTGACCGGCATGCGTATCTCCATCGGTATTGCCTGGCTGGTCATCGTCGCCGCAGAAATGCTCGTGGGGGGTACCGGCATCGGCTACTACGTCTGGAACGAGTGGAACAACCTGGACCTGACCAGCGTGATCTTTTCCATCCTGATGATTGGCGTCGTCGGCATGCTGCTGGATATGTCGCTGGGCTATGTCGCCCGTTTCGTCACCTACGCCGAATAAGGAGCCTGTCATGAGTCATGCCTTTGTAGAGGTGCAGAAGGCCGCCAAACGCTTCCCCGGCGCTGGCAAGGACGCTGCACCGCTCACGGTCTTCGAAGACATCAGCTTTCAGCTCAAGAAGGGCGAGTTCGTCTGCATCATCGGCCACTCCGGCTGTGGCAAATCCACCATCATGAATGCGCTGGCCGGGCTGGATCAGTTCTCCGAAGGCTCCATGGTCATGGATGGCAAGGAGATCCATGGGCCGAGTCTCGAACGTGGCGTGGTGTTTCAAAACTACAGCCTGTTGCCCTGGCTCACCGCGCTGGACAACGTGCGCTTTGGCGTACGTGCCCGCTGGCCCGCCTGGAGCGAGCACGAGATCACCGAACACAGCATGAAATACCTGACCTTGGTGGGTTTGAAAGAAGTGGTCGGCCGCAAGCCCGCCCAGCTCTCTGGCGGCATGCGCCAGCGGGTCAGCATCGCGCGTGCGTTTGCCACCAAGCCCAAGTTGCTGCTGCTGGATGAGCCCTTTGGGGCCTTGGATGCCCTCACCCGTGGCGTCATCCAGGACGAACTGGTCAAGATCTGGAGCCAGGACCAGCAGACCGTGTTCATGATCACCCACGACGTGGACGAAGCCATTCTGCTGGCCGACCGTATCTTCCTGATGACCAACGGCCCCCAGGCGCGGATTGCCGAAGCGGTCGAAATCGACCTGCCACGGCCGCGCCAGCGGGCGGAGATCGTCAAGCATCCCCACTTTTATACGATTCGCAACTACCTCGTCGACTTCCTGGTAAACCGCTCCAGTGAGCTACGTACCCAGGAATTCGACGGCAAGGGCCTGCGCTACCCCACACCGGTCAACCCTGTGACCCTGGCAGAAGGCAGCGCCACGTCCGTCTCTACTCCGGCACCGACGACGGTGCCGCCCCAAGAAAAGCTGGTCACATTTACTCCCAAGGAGATCCGTCATGGATAAGCTTGAAATGCGTCACACCCTTCTTGCCGCCAAGGCACGCAAGCAAATGAGCTGGGACGAGATTGCCAGCGCGGTCGGCATGTCACCGGTCTGGGTGGCGTCAGCCTGCTACGGCATGAACAGTGCCAGTGCCGATGTCGCCCATAAACTGTGTGACGTGCTGGAAGTCGATGGCGACGTGGCCACCGCGCTGACCGCCTTCCCCACCAAGGCGTGGGATGAGGCCATTCCCCAAGACCCCTTCATCTACCGCCTGTACGAAGTGGTCGGCGTTTACGGTGAAACCCTCAAGGATGTCGTGCAGGAGAAGTTTGGCGACGGCATCATGAGCGCCATCGACTTCACCATGGAGATGGAAAAGATCGAAGACCCCAAGGGCGACCGCGTGCTGCTCACCCTGAACGGCAAGTTCCTGCCTTATAAGTCCTGGTAAGCCGCCTGGGCCCACCCCGTCCTGCTGCCACGCCAGCGCCTGTCGATGAGACAGGCGCTGGCGTTATGGTGCATAGAGTGAACGGCATTTGCAGCAATGGGTATTAAAGCGAGTGACGCTGCGCCAACAGCGCCAGGTAGCGCCGATACGCCTCATGGTACGCGGCCACACGCTGGGGTTCCGGCTCTGCCAGTGAGGCAGCGTCCAGGTGCACCAACCGCTCGCAGAGCGAGGCCAGGCTCACTCCCTCGGGGCTCAGGTCGCACCAGGCCGCCTGAATGGCGGCGCCCAGAGCGGCGGCATCGGTGATCTCAGGGCAGATCACTTGAGTATTGGTCATGTCGGCCACCATTTGCCGCCACACGGGGCTGTTCGCACCGCCGCCGATCAGCCGAATCTGGCGGGTACCCGCGGCCAGTTCTCCCAACAGTTCCAGCCCGTAGCGCAGGCCAAAGGTAGCGCCTTCCATCACCCCACGACACAGGTTGGCCTGGGTCATGTTCACGCTGGTCAAGCCCAGAAAGTCGCCAGAGGCATCCGGCAACATGGGTACCCGTTCCCCGTTGAAGAACGGCAGTACCGTCACGCCTTCGGCGCCAATCGGGGCGCTGGCCACCCGCTCGCCAAAGGCCGCCAGATCCAGCCCGAACAACTCGCGCACGCGGGTCGTTGCCGAGGTGACGTTCATGGTACAGATCAGCGGCAGCCAGCCACCGTGGCTGGCGCAGAAGTTGGCCACCATGGCGCTGTCGCAGACCACGGGCTCGGGCGAGTAGGCACATACCGTGCCGGAGGTTCCCAGGCTCAAGGTAATCAAGCCACGGGTAATATTGCCGGTGCCAATCGCCCCCATCATATTGTCGCCACCGCCGGAAGAGACGATCACGCTATCGCTCAGCCCCAGCTCTTGCGCTACCAATGGGCGGACTCGACCAACGGGCTCTCGGGGCCCGATGAGGCGTGGCAGCACGCGCTCAGGGTCGAGTTCTGGCGCAATGGCGGCGAACACCTCTTTTTGCCAGCGCTGGGTACGGGTGTCGAAATAACCAGTGCCCGAGGCATCGCCTGCCTCGGTGACCCGCTCACCGGTCAGCCAGAAATTCAGGTAGTCATGGGGCAGCAGCAGCGTGGCGATACGCTGATAGGCGTCCGGGTGGTGCTCGCGAAGCCAAGCCACTTTCGAGGCGGTATAACCGGTTTGCAGCACCAGGCCAAGCTTCGCCAGGCAGCCCGCTTCACCGCCCAACGCTTCGACCAGCGCACTGTTTTGCGCGCTGGTTTCGGTATCACACCACAGCTTGGCGGGATACACCGGCACGCCGTCGGCATCGAGAGCCACCATGCCATGCTGTTGACCGGAAACGCCAATGCCGCGTACCTGTCGGGCATCGATGCCCGACCGCTGAATGGCCTCGGAAAACGCCCCCTTGAGCGCCGCCAACCACTCGGCGGGCGACTGCTCGCGGCGGCCGTGTTCGCCTTCGTCCAGGCGGTGCGGGCGGCTGCCTTCCCCCAGGATGACGCCACGCTCCACATCCACCACCACGACCTTGGTACTCTGCGTACCGCAATCCACCCCGATATACATCACACGGTTCCTTTCGACGCGACCAGAGCTTCAAGGGTAGCCCGTGCGCCCCGCTCATGCAGCGACTTCAGCGCCTCCAGGTAGGCATCAAGGAAGCGGGGCTGCTCTGCCAGGTCGCCAAACAGCTCGCGGTTTTCCACGAAGGCCGCCGGGTGGGTGCGGTTATTGGCGGCAATGGCCATCAACGGCTCTCGCAAGCGGTCCACGATCTCGATGGGGTTGCCCTGCTCGTCGACCCCTTCGGCATAGCGTGCCCAGCTGGCCACCACGGCAGCGCTGCGCTGGATCTCGCCGCTCTGGGCAAGCTGCTGGCGAATCACCGGCACCAACCATTTAGGAATACGATCCGAGCTTTCCGCGCACAGCCGCGCCAGGGTGTCTCTGATTTGAGGATTGGCAAAGCGCTCGATCAGCGTCAACTGATAGCTTGCAAGGTCCACCCCCGGCACGGGGGCCAGCGTCGGCGTACCCTCTTCGCGCATGTACCCCAGCAAGAACTCCACGAACAGCGGGTCCTGGCACACCTCATGGGCGTAGCGATAGCCCGCCAAATAACCAAAATAAGTGAGCGCCTGATGGCTGGCGTTGAGCAGGCGCAGTTTCATCAGTTCGTAGGGCTCGACATCATCGACGACCTGAACGCCAACGTGCTCGAACGCCGGGCGACCCAAGGGAAAGTGGTCTTCCAGCACCCATTGGGTAAAGGGCTCGCACACCACGGGCCAGGCGTCTTCAACGCCAAAGCGCTGGGCGAGCTCTTCGATATCCGTAGGCGCGGTCACCGGCGTGATACGGTCCACCATGGCGTTGGGAAACGCCACCTCGGCAGCCAGCCAGTCACCCAGCTCTGCACTGCGGGCGCGGGCGTAGGCGCTGAACATGCGTTTGGCCACGTCGCCGTTGCCCTGAATGTTGTCGCAGGACATCACCGTAAACGGCGCAATGCCCCGTGCCCGGCGGCGCACCAAGGCTTCCACCACAAGACCAAAGCTGGTGGAGGGGCGCTCTGGATGGGCGAGATCGTCGCGCACCTGGGGGGCGTCCAGGTTGAACTCTCCGCTGACCGGATGAAAGTTGTAGCCACCCTCCGTGACCGTGAGCGACACGATTCTGATGGCGGGGTCCGCCATTGTTTCGATCACCGCGTCGGGGTTCTCCGGGGCAAACAGGTAATCCACCATGCTGCCAATCACCCGGGGCCGATACTCGCCATCGGGGTATTTCACCACCAGGGTGTAGAGGAAATCCTGAGCTGCCAGCACCTGCTGCATGCGCTTGTCGCCGGGCATGACCCCGACCCCCACGATCCCCCACTCCAGTGCTTCGCCCTGGTTCATCAGAGCATCCACGTACATCGCCTGATGAGCACGATGAAAGCCCCCGACCCCGATATGCACGATGCCGGGGGTCAGTGCCTGTCGGTCGTAAGCAGGTCTCTGTACGGCCTGGCCGAAGGCCGCCAGCGTATGGTTATTCAACGAGGTCATGGTCACTCTCCGAGAAGGTGGACAGGGATGGTCGCCAGCGCTGGTCAGGTGACACGCTGCGCGTTTTCACCAGAGCCGCGTTGAGCATGTCTTTCTGGTGGGTTCGCTCCATGGCACCCGCGAGGTCCTGCCCCATGCACAGCCAGCGCTGTATCAGCCGCTCGGCCAGCACGGCATCCTCCACGTCGATGAACAGCGTCCAGTCGAACAGAGAACGCAGCGCTCGCCAGGGCTCCTGGTCGAGCAGCAGATAATTGCCCTCCACGATCACGATGCGATGGTCGGGCGTGATCAAGCGCCCCCCGGCCCTCGCCAGGTCCAGCGGGCGATCGAAAATGGGCACGGCCACCGGCCGGTCAGCGCGACGAATACGCGCCAGGTCGTGGCGAAGGCCGTCCACGTCGAACGTATGCGGCGCTCCCTTGAGCGGGAGCTGCTCTTCCCCCAGGACAGCGTTATCGAAGTGATAGCCATCCATGGGCACGACCGCTGCCACCCCTGGCTGGCGCTGATTGAGCGCATCGCACAGCAGGGCACTTCCGTAAGACTTGCCAGCACCAGGCGGCCCGGCCAGGGCGACCATATAGCGCGCTTGGCCTTGCGCTGCATCCAGCAGTTGGTGGCTCAACGAAACAACATCAGGACTCATTGGCATCTCAACTCATCCAGTTGCCGCCATCGACGTTGAGCGTCTGGGCGACAACGTAATCGCTATCTTGGCTAGCCAGGAAGACAGCGGCTCCCGTGTGGTCTTCCGGCACTCCCATGCGGCCATAGGGCACGGCTTCACCCACCAACCGTTTCTTCTCTCCCAGCGGGCGGTGCTCGTAGCGGGCAAACAGCGCATCGACCTCTTCCCACATCGGCGTATCCACCACGCCAGGGGCTATGCCGTTGACGTTGATGCGATGTTTGATCAAATCGAGCCCGCAGGATTGGGTCAGGCTGATCACGGCGGCTTTGCTGGCACAGTAAACGCTCACCAATGGCTCGCCTCGTCTACCTGCCTGCGAGGCCATGTTGATGATTTTTCCACCCTGCCTCTGGGCCACCATGGCGCGAGCCACGGCCTGCAAGGTGAAAAACATGCCTTTGGTGTTCACCGCGAACTGTTTGTCGAAGCTGGCTTCGGTGACCTCCAGCACGGGCGCCATGTCGAAGACCGCAGCGTTGTTGACCAGAATGTCGATACCGCCAAAGCGCTCGGAGACCTTGCTCACCATGGCGTCGATGGACGCCTGGTCGCATACGTTCAGCACCACGCCCATCACCCGTTCGGCGTCGGTATCCTGCTGGAGCGTGATGAGCGCTTCGTCGACGGCCCGGGCATCGATGTCGGCCACCGCGACGCTGGCTCCTTCCAGAAGATAGCGCTGGGCGATGGCAAGCCCGATCCCCCGAGCGCCGCCGGTAATCACGGCCCGTTTATCGCGTAGTTTCATTGTGATCGTGTCCTTGCAGGTAGAGTTGCCACTCATCGACCAAGGCGTGCAGCCCACGCATGTGCAGCAGGATTCGCCAGGCGCCAGCGGCCAGCAGTCGCGCATGTTGGCGGTCATCCACATGGCTGGCACCGACAAAGCCAATCACCTGCATGCCTGCCGCCCGGGCAGCCGTCACTCCGGCCACGCTATCCTCCACCACCAGGCACTGCTCAGGAGGGCAGCCAAGCCTGCTCGCGGCCAGGTGATAAATGGCCGGGTCTGGTTTCGGGTGGTCGACCTGCTCGGCGGTGAAGATGGGCACGTCTCCCAATACGTCGGCCAATCGCGTGGTCGCCAGGGAGGCCTCCACACGGCGACGACGGCTGTTGGAAACGATGGCCTTGGGCAGACTGATGCCACTTACCGCACGGTGCACACCCTCGATGGCGGTCAGCTCACGCAGCAGCCGCGACTCGATGGCTTCATCCACCTGCTCAGATGCATCCGCTGGCAGCGCGTGACGGCTCTGCTGCTCGAGATGATGCAGAATATCGGCCGTCGTCATGCCCAGGGCTTGCCCCAGCAGCGTCGGTATATCCAGGTCTGGCAGCCAGTGGGTCAGGTAGGTTTCCAGGGTCTGCTCGGCGAGAAACTCGCTGTCCACCAGAACACCGTCACAATCAAAGATCAGTGTCTTCATGCGTGCCCTCCGGGTAGCTCTGGCTCGCTGGCGGCACGGTTGTCCTGGCGTGTCAGGCTGGCCAACGGATGGCGAGAAAGGCTCTCCAGTGCCAGGCCTTGGGCGTCGAAGAGATGCGCGCGCTGCGCATCGAAACCGAACGTCACGGTATCGTTCACACGGTAGGCCACGTCACCGTCGGCCATGATCGTGATCAGCAGCTCGCCCATTTGCACGTACAGCGAGGTTTGCCCACCCAGCCGCTCCAGCACCTTGATTTGGCCACTCAAAGGGCCGTTTTCATCCAACTGCAGATGCTCCGGGCGAATGCCCAGCTCCAGCGCTTCGTCGCTGGCGAGCCGTTCACCTGCTACCGGAAGGGTGCAGAGTCGCCCACCGGGCAGGCGCACGGTGACACCATCATCACCAAGGGAGCGCTGCTCGACGCTGAAGAAGTTCATCTTGGGCGAACCAATGAACCCTGCCACGAACCGGTTACGCGGGTGGTGGTAGAGTTCCATGGGCGAGCCTACCTGCTCTACCACGCCATCGTGGAGCACGACGATTTTATCGGCCATGGTCATGGCCTCTATCTGGTCGTGGGTGACGTAAATCATCGTCGCGTCCAGCTCTTCGTGCAGCCGAGCCAGCTCGATACGCATCTGCACCCGCAGCGCCGCATCCAGATTGGAGAGCGGCTCGTCGAACAGGAAGATGCTGGGATTGCGCACGATGGCGCGACCAATGGCGACCCGCTGGCGCTGGCCGCCCGAGAGTGCTTTGGGCTTGCGGTCCAGCAGCGGTTCGAGCTGCAGGATCCGAGCGGCTTCCAGCACCTTGGCGCGGCGCTCCTCTTTGGGCACCCCAGCCAGGCGCATGCTGAAGCCCATGTTGCCCTCGACGGTCATGTGCGGGTAAAGCGCATAGCTTTGAAACACCATGGCCAACCCTCGGTCGGCGGGGCCCACCTCGTTCATGCGCTTGCCATCGATGAGAATATCGCCGTCACTGGCGCTTTCCAGCCCGGCGATCATGCGCATCAGCGTGGATTTGCCGCAGCCGGAAGGCCCCACGAACACGACGAACTCACGATCATTGACATCGAGGTCGATGCCCTTGATGACCTGGGTGTCGCCAAACTGCTTGGTGATGTTTTTCAGTTGCAAGGTTGCCATGGAAAATTCCTTTACTTGACGGCACCAAAGGTCAGGCCGCGCACCATTTGTTTTTGGGTCATCCAGCCGAGAATCAGGATGGGCGCAATGGCCATGGTGGACGCCGCCGACAGCTTGGCCCAGAACAACCCTTCAGGGCTCGAGAAGGAGGCAATGTAAGCGGTCAACGGTGCCGCTTTCGACGAGGTGAGATTGAGACTCCAGAACGCCTCGTTCCAGCTCAGGATCACCGACAGCAGCCCGGTAGAAGCGATGCCCGGCAAGGTCAGCGGCAGCAGCAGGAAAAATACCTCTTGCAGGGTAGAGGCGCCGTCCATACGGCCCGCTTCGAGGATGTCCTTGGGCATGTCCTTGAAGAAGGTGTAGAGCATCCACACCACGATGGGCAGGTTCATCAGGGTGTAGATGATGATCAGCCCGGTACGGGTATCCAGCAGTCCGACATCGCGGAAAATCAGGTAGATAGGTACCAGAACTCCCACCGGCGGCAGCATCTTGGTGGAGAGCATCCACAGCAGCGTGCCTTTGGTGCGCTTGGTGGGCAAGAAGGCCATGGCGTAAGCCGAGGGAATGGCAATCAGCAAGGCTAAAAACGTGGAGCCAAACGCGACGGCCACGCTGTTCAAGGCAAAGCGGGCATAGCCCGAGCGGGCCTGAACGGCCTGGTAACTTTCGAGCGTAGGCGAAAAAATAAAGCTGGGGTCGGCGATCGCCGCCGTTTCGGTTTTGAATCCGGTCAGCACCATCCACAGGATGGGAAAAAAGATCACCAAGGCCACGGACCAGCCCAGCAGGGTCAGCAGTAGCTGCCGCAGCGGTAACGAACGTGCGTTGGCGGAGGCGTTACGATGCAGGGTCATACAGAGACTCCCAAGGCCCAAAGAGCCGACGTTAATCTTCCAGGTTTCTGGCAACCATTCGGACGAGGAAGATGGCGACGATATTGGCGAGAATGATGGCGATCACCCCACCCGCCGAGGCCATGCCCACATCGAAATCCAACAGCGCCTGGATGTAGATCAAATACGCCAGGTTGGTGGTAGCAAGTCCCGGCCCACCCGAGGTAGTGACAAATATCTCGGCAAAAATCGTCAGCAGGAAGATCATCTCGATCATGATCACCACGCTGATGGCACGCTTGAGGTGCGGCAGCGTGATGAAGAAGAAAATCGCCAGCGGCCCCGCTCCGTCCATGCGTGCGGCTTCCACCTGATCTTCGTCCAGCGACTGCATGGCGGTCAGCAGAATCAGCAGCGCAAACGGCAGCCACTGCCATGAGACGATGATGATGATGGACGTCAGCGGTAGCGCCGAGAACCAGTCCACGACGGGAAGCCCCAGCGATTGCGACAGCCAGGCCAACACCCCATTGGAGGGGTGCATCATCATGTTTTTCCAGACCAGGGCACTGACCGTGGGCATGACGAAGAAAGGCGATATCGCCAGCACCCGGGCAATGCCCCGCCCGGCAAACTCTTGCTGGAACAGCACCGCCAGCAGCGTGCCGCCCACCACCGTGATGACCAGTACCCAGCCCACCAGCAGCAGCGTGTTGGCCATGGCTTTCCACAGCGCGGGGTCGGTGAGCAGATACTCATAGTTTTCCAGCCCCGCGAAGCCGGTCATTTCCGGCATCAACAGGTTGTAGCGCTGAAAAGAGAACCAGACCGTCATGCCCAAGGGCACGATCATCCAGAGCAGCAGAAGAGTCACTGCGGGCGCCTGAAGCGATAGCGTCCTCAGCCCGCCGACCGTTCGGCCAGAAGCACGTGTTCTATTCATGACAATACCTGCAAAAAACGGTCCCGCCAGGAGCCTGGGCAGCGCCTCCCCCTGGCGGGGCAAGCGCTGCCACCTCCAGGGCTCAGCGTTGGATATAGCCCGCGCGCTGCATGGTGCGCTCGGTGGCCCGCTGGGCGTTATCGAGGGCTTGCGCCACGGGGGTGTCGCCGGTCAGAGCGGCCGCAATGGTCTGGCCCACCTGAGTGCCAATCGACTGGAACTCGGGAATGCCGACGAACTGGACGCCGATATAGGGGTTGGGCTCCAGGCTGGAGTCGGTGGGGTCGGCGTCCTTGATGGCATTCACCACGAAGTCGGCAAAAGGAGCCGCCTCGATGTACTGCGCATTGGCGTAGGTGGACTCACGGGTACCCGGGGGCACGTTGGTCCAGCCGTTGGTTTCACCCACCAGCGCTATGTACTCTTGCGACGTGGCCCAGGTGATGAACGACTGCGCCGCCTCCTTGTGCTCGGAAGAGGCAGGAATAGCCAGTGCCCAGGACCACAGCCAATGCGAGCCTTTGGGCGTTTCGGCAATGGGCGCAGGGGCAAAACCCAGCACGTCGGCGACGTCTGATTCGTTCTCGTCATAGAGCTTGCCAGCGGCCGAGGTGGCATCGACCCACATGGCACAGTTGCCCCGGGAGAAGAGCGCCAGATTTTCGTTGAAGCCGTTGGAGCTGGCGCCAGGCGGCCCGTAATTGCCCAGCAGGTCGACATAAAACGCGACGGCGTCGTTCCAGGCTTCGGAATTGATTTCAGGGTTCCACTGCTCATCGAACCAGCGGCCACCGAAGGTGTTCACCAGCGTCGAGACGAAGGCCATGTTTTCACCCCAGCCCGGCTTGCCACGCAGGCAGATGCCCGCCAACCCCGGCTCGCTGCCGTGCAGTTGCTCGGCCCAGTCGTGCACCTGCTCCCAGGTGGGCTGCTCGGGCATCTCGATACCGGCCTGTTCGAACAGGTCGGTGCGGTAGTACATCATCGAGCTTTCGGCATAGAACGGCAGCGCATGCAGCGTGCCGTCCAGGCTCAGGCCATCGCGCACCGATGCCAGCAAATCGTCTTCGTGGTAGTCGTCGGGCAGGTCCACCAGGGGTTCGAGCCAGCCCCGCTCTGCCCAGATCGGCACTTCATAGGTGCCAATGGTCATCACGTCGAACTGCCCGCCACCAGTGGCAATATCCGTCGTCATGCGCTGGCGCAGCACGTTCTCCTCCAGCACCACCCAGTCCAGAGAGATATCCGGATGCGCCTCCTCGAAGGCACTGGTCAGGCTCTGCATGATGACCATGTCGTTATTGTTCACCGTCGCCACGGTGAGCGTTGTCTGAGCATGGGCGTGCCCTGCTACCGCGATGGCGGCTGCCAGGGTCGTGATGGGCAAGTGTCGCGCAAGACGCATGAGGTTCTCCTTGTGGCAGGTATTGGCATTATTGTTACCTTGATCATATTGATCATCGACCGAACAAATGATCGTACGCAGGCCAAAAAAAAGCAAAGCCTGACCTCTTAGACTTTACGCTAATTCATTCAATGGCTTGCATATTGCACCTGCACACTCAGCCAGCATCGGATGCCGCAAGGATGTGCCTGGCGGCACGCTCATCCGTGATCAGCCCCTTCAGCCAGCCGCCCCGCAGCGCCGCCAGAATGGCAGGCGCCTTGTCCTGTCCACCGGCAATGCCCACCATCAGGTGCTTGCCGAACCGTTCCAGAGGCAGGCTGGTCACCCGCCGTGTGATGGAGCAGTCGATCACCTGCCCGTCGCGGTCCAGGGGCCAGCCCAGCAGCTCACCCACGGCTTCACGTCCCAGCAGCTCGTCCAGCTCGCTCTCGCTGATGAAGTGGTCCTGGAACAGGGTAGCTTGCCGGTCGATGCGCCCGATTCCGATGAAGGCCGCTTCCGACTCCCGGGCCACGTCGGCAATGGCCCTGAACAGCCGCTGGGACAGCATGGCCTCTTTCTCGGCCAACGACTCCGCCACGACCGGGGCGGGCAGTAGAAAACGCTCGCCGCCGGTTTTGTCCGCCAGCACCATGACCGCATCATATCGGTTTGCCGAGCCATCACGCGCGACGTTGCCCACCAGCGAGACGAAACGGTGCTGAGGACGCTCCACACGACTCAGCGCCTCCACCGCCGCCCGCACCGAACGGCCCGTGCCCAACGAGAGTGTCAGCGGTTCGCTGCGCTCGACCAACCGCGCGATGCGCTCTGCGCCTGCCACGGCCAGGTAATAGGCAGCCCCTTCCGGTGCCTGCGCATCGGCCGGCACGACATCACAGTAGGTCAGGCCAAACCGTGATCGCAACGCACTGCCCAAGGCCATACAGGTCGAAATGGGGTGATCGATATGCACTTTCACCAGCCCTTCCTGGCGAGCCAACGCCAACAAGCGCTGCACGCCTGGCCTGGAGACTCCCAACTGGATGGCAATGTCGTCCTGGGTCATGCCGCCGACGTAAGACATCCAGGCCGCCCTGGCGGCCTGGTCGAGCTTCACCTCGAATTTATCCATGGAATGCTCGCCACCTCATGCTCAAAAAACGCCATCATACAAAGCTCAAGACAAGACCAGTAGTGTCCTATCCGCTAACATGGGCACCTTGTCAGGCTCCCCGAATAGAGGCTTATTGTCATGTATAAACTCGCTTTTTTTGTTCCTGTGGACCATGTCGAAAGCGTCAAGCGCGCCGTGTTCGATGCGGGTGCGGGGCGTATCGGTGATTATGAGCACGTCTGTTTCCAGACCCGCGGCACCGGCCAGTTTCGGCCGATGGAGGGCGCCGAACCGCATATCGGTCAGGTAGGCACCCTGGAGCGGGTGGAAGAGTTCAAGGTGGAGCTGGTCTGTGACGACGCGCACATCCAGGCGGCCATTGCCGCCCTCAAGCTGGCCCACCCCTACGAGGAAGTGGCCTACGACGTGTGGCAGCTGGCCAACCTGTAGGCGCCGCCTCCGCTGCCCCATCAGGCACTGCCGAAGTAGCGTTCGCGGTCTTCGGGTGTGATCTTGCTGATGTGCAGCGGAAAGTCCGCCTGCTGGCGATCTTCGAAGTAGTGCCGCAGGGTCCGCTCGATGGTGGGGAAGGCCAGCGCTTCCCAGGGGATTTCGTGCTCTTCGAAAAGCGCCACCTCCAGGCTTTCTGGTCCGGCACTGAAGCCACCCACCAGGTCGGCACGAAAAATCATGTAGACTTGATTGATGTGCGGCAGGTCGATCAAGGTGTACAGGTCTCCCAGCGCGACTTCGGCGAAGGCCTCTTCCCAGGTCTCCCGGGATGCGGCCTGCTGCGTGGTTTCGGCGTTTTCCATATAGCCTGCTGGCAGCGTCCAGTACCCTTTGCGCGGCGCAATGGCGCGTTTACACAGCAAGACCTTCGAGCCGCTCACCGGCAGCGTACCCGCCACAATGCGCGGATTCTGGTAGTGAATGGTACCGCAGGCATCGCACAGGTAGCGGGGGCGGTCATCTCCTTCAGGCACCGCAAAGCGGACTTTTTCACCACACTGACTACAAAAGTTCATCGCGTTTTCTCTATGGCTGGAAGGGCGAGCTATCAACGCGCTTGACGCTGATCGTCATGGCTGGGTAAAAGAGAACAAAGTCACGGGAATCCCCTATGTTAGAGAAACTGCGCAAACAGCTGCAACTGCATACGCCTCAACGGCTGGACCACGTTACTCTGCCAGAGGCCGCCGTCTTGATGCCCATCGTCGAGCGGCCGTCGCCGACGCTGCTGTTTACCCGCCGCGCGGGCCACTTGAATACCCACAGCGGCCAGGTCGCTTTCCCCGGCGGCAAGCGCGAAGCCACCGATGCAGACCTCTACGCCACCGCACTGCGGGAGGCTCAGGAAGAGATTGCGCTAGCACCGCAGGCAGTGCAACCGCTGGGGCGCCTGTCCGATGTGATTTCGCTGCACGGGATACGGGTCACCCCCTGGGTAGGCCTGATCCCCCCCGACCTGCCATTGGTGGCAGACCCGGCGGAGCTGGATGCCATTTTCGAAGTGCCGCTCAGCCATTTTCTGGAGGACCAGCGCACCCATACCGATGTCATCACCGTGGATGGCGTCGCTCACTACGTGCCCAGCTACCGAGTAGACAGCCACGTGATCTGGGGGCTCTCGGCCATGATGCTGGTGGAGCTGCTGGCCGAAGGGTTCGGCATGGACATCGACCTTTACCGCCGCCCGGCCGGCGCCTTGCGCCACTACCCCGAAAGGCGCTCTCCTCAGCGCCCAGCCGCCGTCAATCGCAACGACAAGCCAGTCACGAGACACACCAAATGATCGCTCCCATGGACACCCGCCCCCATGCCCTTGCCCCAGAGGCCCACGTGGCCCTGGTCGACGCCCTGGTGGAACAGGGCTGGTACGTGGGCCGGGGGGTCATCGACCCGGCCCTGTGCCAGGCGCTGCAAGGCGAGCTGCTGCATCTGGCGGCCCACGATGCGCTCGATGAAGCAGGCATCGGACGCGGTCAGCAGCACCTGCTGCGCAAGGATATTCGCGGCGACGCCATCCACTGGCTGGACCGTGAAAGCGAAGCCCAGCGGCACTATCTCGATGCCATGGCCGAGCTGCAGCGCTCGTTGAATCAGGCGCTGTTTCTTGGCCTGTTCGAGTACGAGGCGCATTTTGCCCACTACCCTGCCGGGGCTTTTTACCAACGCCATCTGGACAGCTTTCGCGGGCGGGCCAATCGTGTCATCTCGACCGTCGGCTACCTTACCCCCGACTGGCCCGCCGATGGCGGAGGCGAAATGGTCATCTACGACCCCGATGACCCCAGCCGGGAAGTGGCCCGGGTCGTGCCCGAAGCGGGAACGTTCGCCTGCTTTTTATCGGAAACCATTCCCCACGAAGTGCTGCCCACGCGCCTGCCGCGCACCAGCATTGCTGGCTGGTTCCGCCGCAATGCCTCGCTGGGTGGCGTGCTGGACCCCGCGCGATAACGCCATGACCACGCCGCTGGAAGCCCGCCTGCAAGCAGAAATCGCCTCGTTGCAGGCGCGCAATGCCGCCCTGGAAGAGGAGAAGCGCCACTACCAGTGGCTGGCGGAAAGCACCACCGACCTGATCTCTCGGCATGCCCGAGACGGCACGTTTCTGTATGCCTCTCAAGCCGCCCGCGACCTGCTGGGGTACGCGCCCGAGGAGTTGATTGGCGTCTCGGCTTATCAGCTCTTTCATCCCGCCGACCTGAGCGCGCTGCTCAACAAGTCGCCACGGGTTTATTACCATGATGGGTTCTACCAGCAGACCTATCGCTTTCGCGCCAAGGCGGGCCATTACGTGTGGTTTGAAACCACCAGCCGGACCCGACGAGACGCCGACACGGGCGAGCTGCTGGACATTCTCTGCGTCTCCCGGGATGTGGGGCGTCGCATCGAAGCCGAAGCCACCCGGGAGCGCCTGGCAAAGGTGGTCGAGTCCACCACCGACTACGTGCTGTTTCTGGGGCCTGACCAGCGGGTATTCAGCGCCAACGAAGCCGCTCGGCGCTGCCTGGCGCTACCCACCGAGGCCCTGCAAGTCCCCTTGGACACCGTGTACTCCTGCGAGTCGCTGCGGCTGCTCCGGCAGGTGGTTTTTCCTGCCGTCGAGCGTTACGGTTCCTGGAGCGGCGAGCTGGAGATACGTGCGCCAGATGCCCTGCTGCCCGTGCTCAGCGTCGTGTTGGCCCACCGCGCTCAGGGCGCCGAACCCGGCCACTTCGCGCTCATCAACCGCGATATCAGCGCGCGCAAGCAGGCCGAAGCGCAGGCGCGCCGCCATCAGGAACAAATTGCTCATGCCAACCGGCTGGCGGCCGCGGGTGAGCTGGCGTCCAACATTGCCCACGAGTTGAACCAGCCGCTGGGCGCCATCGCCAACTACGCCAGCGGCGCGCTGATGCAGTGCCAACAGCAACCTGCCCCCTCTGCCGAAGCGCTGCGCCTGCCGCTGGAACGTATCAACCAGCAGGTCGAACGCCTGGCGCAACGTTTGCGACATCTGCGCAGCTTCGTACGCAAACGCAGCCATCGTGTGTATCCGGTCGCGCTGGCTCCGGTGATCGAGGCGGCCTGCCAGCTCTGCGAGTGGCAGTATCAGCAGGCTGCCATTCCTTTGCAGCGCCAGCTACCCGACGAACTCCCCAGGGTCTACGGCGACCCCATCGCGCTGGAGCAGGTGCTGGTCAACCTGCTGCTGAATGCGCTGACCGCCAGCCGCGACATGCCCGACCGCCCTGGCGTGGTGATCACCGCGCGACCCAGCGGGCATCGGCAGCTGACCCTGAGCGTTGAAGACCAAGGGCCAGGCGTGCCCGACACCCAGCGCCCGCATATCTTCGATGCCTTTTACACCACTCGGGACGATGGGCTGGGCATGGGCCTGGCCATCAGCCGAACCCTGCTGGAAAGCATGGGCGGCGCCCTGACGCTTCGCGACTGCCCCCAGGGCGCTTGTTTTGAAGTACTGCTACGTACGGAGACAGACGTTTGATGGAACCGCCCCTTTCCACCATTGCCGTGGTCGATGACGACACCGCGCTGCGCGAATCGCTGGTATGGCTGCTGTCGTCGGTCGGCCTGACTGCCCAGCCCTTTGCCAGTGGAGACGCGTTTCTGGCGGCCCAGCGCGATCACATAGCCGTCCTGCTACTGGATGTGCGTATGCCCGGCCTCAGCGGCCTCCAGGTACAGCAGGCGCTGTTGGATCAACAGGACACCCTGCCGATCATCATGATGACCGGCCACGGCGATGTTCCCATGGCGGTGGCCGCCCTGAAAGCCGGGGCGTTCGAGTTCATCGAGAAGCCCTTCAACCACCAGCAGATCATCGAAATCGTGCAGCGAGCCCTGGAGCACGCTCGCCAACGGCATCAGGCCCAGGCGCAAGTGGCTAGCCTGAAGGCACGCTACAGGTCGCTCAAGCCGAAAGAGCAGCAGATCATGGCCCACGTGGCACATGGGTTGACCAACCGGGAAATTGCCGAGCAAATGGAGGTGAGCCCTAAAACCGTGGAAGTCTATCGGCTGAGGGCCATGAAAACGATGCAGGCGGGCAATGTGGCAGACTGGGTGCGTCAGGCGGTAGCGCTGGGCCTGGTGGCTGCGCTACCGCCCTGAGCCTTAGCTGAGAGGTACGATTTGACCGTTGGCTTCTTCGAGCACGCGGCTGACCTGCTCGTAGTTGGCACTGCCTTGGCCGTTATGCTCTTCGATCAGGCCAATCACGTTCAGCAGAGTGTCCATGCCGAATGCCTGCTCGTCGGTGGAAGCAAACGCCTGAATATAAGCATTGCCCTGCTCGCCCCAGCCCAGCTTGATAGGGGCATCGATGATATTGACCTGGGTACCGACGGGCACACGCCAGAAGATCGACTCGATGTCGTCCCCGTGCATCCTGATGCAACCTCGGCTGGCCCGCATGCCGATGCCGTCCGGCTGGTTGGTTCCGTGAATCAGATAGCCCGGTATATCGAGCAGGATGGCAAACTGCCCCAACGGGTTATCCGGGCCGGGGGGGACGACGGCAGGAGGTGGGTCGCCCCGTTCGGCCGCCTCGCGACGGATGGATGCAGGCGGGTACCAGGCCGGGTTTTCGAGTCGCATGGTGGTCTTGGTGATACCCAGAGGCGTGTTGTAGGCATCACGCCCAATGCCGATGGGGTAGGTCTCGACCACGGCTGGCTCGCCGGACGCCACCTCGGGGTAGTAGTAGAGGCGCAGTTCGGCGACGTTGATCACGATACCGGTACGCGGCGCGTCAGGCAGGATGAACTGGCCGGGGATGGTCACCTCGGTACCTTCGCCGGGCACCCAGATGCTGACATCCGGGTTGGCCATGCGGATCTCCTCGTAGCCCACGTTGTGAGCCCGGGCGATATCCAGCAGCGTATCTTCATTACTGGCCGTGACCGTGTAGTTCTCGCCGACCATGTTACCTGTTTCGGGCAACAGAAAGTGCCCCTTGGGAAGTTCGCTGGCACTGGCCAACGCACTGGTCATCAACAGCCAGGCACTGACCGCCAGGCTGCCTAGACAAGAGCGTTTGAGTCGCCGGTCGGCAGGGTGATGCGTCGTCGTCATGGGTTCTCCTTTTTTACGGTTAATATGCCGACTGGCTACCGATGGGTCAATCCGACAGACTGTCGCATGGGCAGGGGCTCTCGACCCGCCCATGCCTCTTTTTTAAAGTCGACTCATGACAAAAAGATGGCCATTCATCTTGCAAAACATTATAGAGCGTCTACCTTGATAAGTGTCTTGACGCAGTGACGCGCAAGATGAAACATCGCTTTTTCCTTAACATCAACGTTTATTAAAACATCGTCTACATTCGTTTTGATCTAACGTTAACCACATGGGAAATCGCATCAGGAGTAACGTTGATGGTGTGCGTTATCGGAATAGCGCAAAGCAGTCACAGGCTGCTTTTATCAAGCCATGTTGCTTGATGGACCATGAGCGTTAATTTGTTTAGACACCGGTGCAACCACACAGTGTCCTAATGCAAGCGCAAGGAGCAATAGCCATGAAAATGATCAAACCTGCTTTCCTCGGTACGTTGATGGTGCCTGCTTTCATGTTTGCCGCTGGCTCGGTCAGCGCTCAGGAAACCATGGGAGCCGAAGCCACCTACCTGACCGCGGCACCTGAAAACACGTTTCACGCTGATTCGCTGACCGGCAACAACGTGAAAAGCACCGTGGAAGATGATGAGGATATCGGCACCATCTCTGACCTGATCATCGATGAAGATGGTCAAATCCAGGCCGTTGTCGTTGGTGTAGGCGGATTCCTGGGCATGGGTGAGAAAGATGTTGCCATCGAGTGGGACTCTCTTGAGCTCACCAAAGACGATGATGGCGACGACTACGTCATTCGCGTCAATGCATCACAAGATGCACTGGAAGCTGCCGAAGAGTATGAGCGTAACTAAACGCTGATCTTCGCAAGCAATAGAAAAGGCCTTGGCTACTGCCAAGGCCTTTTTAGTATGAAAGCATCAATATCAATATCAATATCACGACACTTTATCGACATCACTCAACTTTCAAGGCAACGAACAACACTTTCCAGCAGGGCGCCAACCCACGACTTTCCATTACCGCTTTATATAAAAACCACATCATCAAAAGCAAAAAAGAAGTACTTGGCGCCCACTACATAACGTAAGTTATCAAATCAGCCTTTCAACTTGGCCGTCATGGTAATATCAGCATTCAATACCTTTGAAACAGGGCAGTTAGCTTTCGCTGTTTCTGCTGCTTCTTTAAAAGCCGCTTCGTCCGCTCCGCTCACCTGGGCTTCTACTTCGAGATGTATTTTCGAAATATCGAAACCGCTTGAGCCCTGTGACAGCGTTACGCGTGCTTGTGTATCGATGGACTCGGCCGTGTAGCCCTTTTCGCCAAGAATCATGGAGAGCGCCATGGAGAAGCATCCGGCATGGGCAGCACCGATCAGCTCTTCTGGATTGGTGCCCGGCGCACCTTCAAAGCGCTGTTTGAACGAGTAGTTGGCGTCCAGCGCTCCACTCTCGGTGGATACATGGCCTTGGCCGTCTTTCAGGCCACCTTCCCAACGTGCGCTTGCTTTACTATCCATTCTGTTCTCCTTTCCCAGGGTAGTTCGCTAATGGCGAACTGAGCGCAAGATAGCGCTCAGCCTTTTCAGGGTAGCTGATTTCTCCGGGGCTTGCCGAATGTCACGGCGTGATATCACCCGAGGACTCGCTGGTCATCGCCGCCAACTCGACAGGCGCACTGGCATCGATGAGCAGTTCCACACGCCGGTTGGCAGCCCGACCATCTACCGTCGTATTACTGGCTACCGGTCGTGTTTCGGCAAACCCCTGGATGATCAGACGTTCAGGTGCCATATTGCCGTCTTCGATCAATACATTGGCCACGGAGGCAGCACGCATGGCGGAAAGATCCCAGTTGCTGCGAAACTGCGCCGTACGGATAGGCACGTTATCGGTGTGCCCATGAACCGATAGCGTACCGGTCAACCCGCTGATGAGGCTGGCGAGCTCCACCAGGAGGGAAGCAAATGCGGGCGTCACGTTGGCCGTCCCCGAGCCAAAGGTGCCATTTTCGGCGATTCTGACGATGACTCGCGCCTCCTCCACTTCAATTTCCACGACCCCTTCGGGTAGCGCAGTCGCCAGCAGCGCCTCGATGCTGTTGGCGACTTGCAGGCTACGCTGTCGCTGCTGATTTTCCAGCACGGTGCGCATGGTTTCCAACTGGGGCTGCTGCTGTTGGGTGCGCTGGCGCACCTCTTCTATCAAGGTGCGGTCAGGTGTTGCCGGGGAGAAGTGCTGCATGACCGCACTGGTGCCCATGGGCACCTGCATCGCCTCGATATCCCGCTGCACCCCAAACGCCTGTGACAGCGACTCGGCCACGCGCCGAAACTTTTGCGCATCGATTTCAGCAAAGGAGAGCAGCAGCACGAAAAAGCACAGCAGTAGCGACATCAAGTCCGCATAGGTCACCATCCAGGCGGGTATGTTGCTCTTTTTTTTAGCCACCGGCCTATCCCCGCTCGCCGGCTGTCTTGCGTTCGTCGGACTCTACGCGATGCTCGGGCGGCAAATAGAGGGCCAGCATCTGCTCCAGCACGCGAGGGTTCTTGTCGCCCTTGATGGCCAGCAGCGCGTCGATCCATAGCTCCTGCATCTTGGCTTCCTGATTCATGCGTACCCACAGCTTGTCAGCGATAGGATTGGCAAACATGGTGGCGATCATCGCGCCATACATGGTGGTCAGTAGCGCCACGGCCATGGCAGGCCCGATCAGTGACGGGTCGCCCATGTTGGAAAGCATCTGCACCAGCCCTACCAGGGTACCGATCATGCCCATGGCCGGAGACACCTCCCCCAGCGCTGAAAACACCTGGCCTCCGGCCTCGTTGCGCTCCAGTGTCAGCAGGCGCTCTTTTTCCATCATCTCCTTGATCATATCGGCGCTGAAGCCATCCGCCAGCATCTGCAAACCCTGTTTGAGAAAAGGCGAGCTGACTTCACGGCTTTCCAGCGCAATCATGCCCTCGCGGCGTGACACTTTGGCCAACTCCACGAGTTCGTCGATGCTGTCCTGAATGTTGGGGAGCTGAAACTTGAACGCCCGAGCCGCCGCCTTGAGCGCGAACTTGAACTGGGTAATGCTGAACTTGGCCAGCACCACGAACAGACTTCCCCCCACGACCAGCAGTAGCCCAGTAGGGTTCATGAATACCTCGGGCGAGGTACCCAGCATCACAGAAGCCCCTACCAGTACAGCAGCACCCACAAGACCAATCAGCGTCGCGAGATCCACGGTGTATCCTCAGTGTGTCAATATTAGCCACCAGCATTCGCTGAGACAGTAGAGTCCAAACTTCCAAGCGTCAACGCCAAAACCATGACGCCGCTGGTATTGACAAACCAGATTGCTAACCCCTAAGGCGTATTCGCATTTACTCATGTTATGGTTATGCTGAGCGGTTGCTCTCCACGCTGGTGCTCATTTCAAGGAACTGCCATGTCAACAGCCGACGCGCTGCGCTTAATACTGCTCTCTTCGTTATGGGGGCTTTCATTTATTTTCATGCGCGTGGCGGCACCGGAGTTCGGCTCCGTCCCCTTGGTGTGGATACGCATGACCATTGGTGCCCTGCTGCTCGTGCCGCTGCTGCTGAGCCTGCACTACGCCCGGCTGATCTGGCAGCATAAAGGGCCGCTACTTCTGCTGGGCGTGGTCAGCCATGTGCTGCCCTTTTCCCTGCTGGCACTGGCAACCACGCGCCTGGAAGCAGGGTTCACCTCGCTGCTCAACGCCACCACGCCTATTTTTACCGCGCTGCTGGGGGCGGCTTTTTTTGCCACGCCCGTGAAGCGCCAGCAATACCTGGGGCTGACGTTGGCGCTGGTGGGAGTTTATGTGCTGTCGGCACATCGTCTGGACTTCAGTTTGGGGGGAGATGGCTGGTTCATCGTGGCCGTGCTGGGTGCCACCTTCTGCTATGGGGTCGCGGGCAATTATTCGAAAACCCGGCTGGGCCATTTGCCCACGCGGGTACTGGCCGCGGGCAGCAGCGCCATGTCGGCGCTCGTGCTGCTGATCCCCGGACTGCTGCTATGGCCCAGCGAGCCCATCAGCACGCTGGCCTGGGGTAACGCCTTGGCCCTGGCGGTGCTGAGCACCGCCGTGGCCTTTCTACTTTATTTCGGACTGCTGGCCAGCGCCGGGGCCACCGCCACGTCCACGGTCACCTTTCTGGTGCCGGTGAGCGCGCTGCTGTGGGGCTATCTGCTGCTGGAAGAAACGCTCTCGCTGCAGGTAGTGCTCGGCATGGTGATTACGTTGATGGGCACCGCCGTGGCCACGGGGCTACTGCGCTTCAAACCTCGCGTGGTAATGCCTCTACGGCGTCCCCCACACGAATAGTGGCGCCCTGCCCCTTGGTCAGCGTGGCATTCTGGCCAAAAAAAGCGCCTTTCAGATGCGGCTGGGTATTGAGTGACAGCAGCGTCTTGAGTGGCTCGCCTTGGGCAGGGACCGCACCGGTCTGCTGATCCACAGTGGTGATCTTGCAGCGCTGGCAAGGCTTGCGCAGGGTGAGTTCGATACCACCAGTGGGTACTCGCAGCCCGGCCCAGCGGTCTTCCGCCCAAGCGGTGGCACACTCCACCACGATGTTGGGCCGAAACCGGTTCATGGGGATGGGAGATTGCCCAGCAGCCACCAGCGCCTGATTGAGCGCATCCAGCGAGCCGGTGGTGGTAACCAGGAAAGGGTAGCCGTCCGAGAAGAAAGTATCCGCGCTGTCGCCCGCCAGGAAGTCTGCTTCCACGGGCCGTGGAAAATCGCTGGCAAAGCGCACCAGACTCAAGCCCCGGGCCGTATCCCCCAAGGCAGCCTCCAGCCATCGAGAGACTTCCTCGCCTTCCGGGTGCGCCTTGCAGTGATCGTTCCAGACGGTCACTTGACGCAGATCACCTTGCGGCTCATCCAGTGAAATGGCGATAGGCGCCATCGAGGGGTGCGATAGCACCAGCGAGCGCTCATCGAGAGCCACGCCTATGGTGGCCAGAGCGGGCAGCTGACGCTGGGTGACGAAACGCTGCTGCGCATCGACCAGCATCCAGCGCCGATCCCAGGCCAACCCGTGGGTGTAAAGCTCGCTCTGTTGCAGGTCGATCCCCTTGAGCGACTTGACCGGATAGACCGTCAGTTGAGTGATGTTCACGGCAGCCTCATTTGAAGAATAAAAAACAGCGGTGACTAGACACAGCCCACCTCACACAGACTACCTATAGCGTATCGCCTGCTTCGATACGGTAGCCCAGGTCAATGACGGGCTGGTCCACTCCTTCGCCACGGATACGTGCCAGCAGGGCCTGAGCCGCCCTTTCGCCGATGGCTTCGCGGGGAGTCACGACGCTGGCCAGACGCGGCGTCATGGCCTGCCCCACATCATGACCGTGAAAACCGGCAATGGCCATCTGTTGGGGGACGGCAACTCCTTGGCGCAGGCATTCGAAGTACGCCCCCACCGCCACGTCATCGTTGGTGCAGAACACCCCATCCGCCTGAGGGTAATCCTGCTGAATCTGTTGCATCAATGCAGCGCCCACGGTGTAAGAGGAGCGCTGGCTACGCTGCAAGGTGACGGGTGATAGCCCATGCGCCTGCATGGCCTGTCGATAGCCTTGCTCACGCTGGCGCGTCCGCTCATCGAGACGCACGGCCAGATAGAGAATGTGGCGGCGGCCACGCCGGATCATCTCGCTGACCATTTCGTAGGCGGCACTCACGTTGTCGTACCCGACGGCCTGCTGAAGCGGGGGGCGATGGGTATCCATGATCTCCACGATAGGAATACCCGCGGTTTCCAGCATGCGCAAGCTGCGCGGCGTATGGTCTCGATCCGAGAGAATCACGCCATCGACATTATAAGAGAGCAGCGAGGCCAGGCTACGCTCTTCGAGCTCGGGGCTGTAGCCGTAGTGGGAAAGCATCAGATGATAGCCCGCAGGCTCGGTATACGCCTCGATGCCCACGATCACGTCGGCAAATACCTGGTTGGTCAAGGAAGGAACCAGCACGCCAATGGAGTGGCTCGTGGCCCGCGACAGCAGATCCGGCGCCCGGTTGGGAATGTAGCCAATCTGCTCCGCGGCACTGAAGATACGCTCGCGCAGCCCTTCCGAGACCGCTTCCGGGTCGCGCAGGCAGCGGCTCACGGTCATTTTGGTGGCGCCAACGCGGTCGGCGATGTCTTGCAAGGTGGGGCGTTTTTTCTTCAATGGCGTCACTGCCTGATATCGTGGATGGGCACGGGTCTTACCATAACGAATCCTGCGACCCGTCGCCTATCCCTTCCTTTAGCTTGACGAGCGCTGCGGCTGCGAGGATAGCGTGGCACAAAAGCGCTCGACAATCACGCGAGGCGGCAGCTCAATCGACAGCGTGACGGCCTCATCGGCCAGCGGCGGCTCCAGGTCCGCCAGCTGGCTGGCCAGCATGTCATCCCCCTTGAAGAAGTGGCCGGCACGAGTGGCCAGCCGCTCGCGCAGCACATCGGGCGTACCCTTCAGGTAGAGGATACGCAGGTCACCATCGCCCTGCCGCAAGCGGTCGCGATAACGCCGTTTGAGCCCGGAACAGGCAACCACTACCGAGGCATCCCGGGTGCGATAGCTTTGCAGCAGGGCCGATAGCGTTGCCAGCCACGCCTGACGGTCGTCGTCGTTGAGCGGCGTACCGCTGGCCATCTTGGCCACGTTCGCGGCACTGTGATGATCATCTCCATCGATGAACGTGGCCCCCAGCGAAGACGCCAACTGCTGGCCAATATGAGTCTTGCCGGAGCCCGAAACCCCCATGACAAGAATACGCTGTGAAGTGCTCGTCACGCTGCTCTCCTGTCAGTTGCCGCGCACGGCGGTCAAGTTGGGTAACCATGTCACGATCCCGGGGAAGGCAATCAACAGCACCAGCACCACCAGCAGCGCCGCGTAATACGGCAACATGGCCTTGACCAGCGACTCCATCGACACCTTGCCCACGCCACACCCCACGTACAGGCAGGTGCCTACCGGCGGTGTCAGCAACCCGATACCCAGAACGAAGGCCATCAGAACGCCAAAGTAAGCCGCGTCCACCCCCACCGAGGTCACGATGGGCGCCAGCATCGGTGCCATGATCACCATGGCGGGCGTGAGATCCATGACGAACCCGACCAGCAACAGCAGCGCCGCCACGATCAGCAGCAGCAGGAAAGGCTCCTGGGTAATCGCCTGAACCTGACGCACCAGCGTCTGGGGCACCATGTTGATGGTCAGGAACCACGCGATCACGGTGGCAAACGCCAGCAACATCATGACCATGCCGGTCAATCGGGCAGTGCGAATCAGCATGCCGCCAAGCGCTGCCAGCTTGAACTCCCGATAGACCAGCAGGGAGATGGCCAGCGAATAGAGCAGCGCCGCCACGGCCGCTTCCGTGGCCGTAAAGACGCCGCCAATGATGCCGCCAATCACGATCACCGGCAGCACCAGTGCCAGCCAGGCCGCCTTGAACGCCTGCCACAGCACGTCCCAGCGGAACTGGCGCACGCCACCGCCCTGCCGAGAGGCCAGCAGGAACGTCGTCACCATCAGCGCACCGCCAATCAGCAGCCCCGGGACGATACCGGAAATGAACAGGCGACTGATCGAGGTTTCCGTGACGATACCGTAGAGAATCAAAGGGATGGAGGGCGGGATGATGATCCCGATCACCGACGAGACCGTATTGATCGCCGTGGCATCCGCTGCGCTGTAGCCCTGCTGCTTCATGGAAGGAATCATCATGGAGCCGGTCGCCGCCGTGTCCGCCACCGCCGAGCCACTGATTCCGCCGAAGAACATCGAGCCGGTGATGGCCACCTGGCCCAGCCCACCACGCATGAAGCCGACGAGCGCCCCTGCCAGCTCCATCAGGCGCCGCGCGATGCCTCCCTGGCTCATCACTTCGCCCACCAGAATGAAGAACGGAATGGCCAGCAGGGGAAAGCTGTTCACGCCCCGGATGGACTGCTCGATCATGATCGACAGCGGAATGTCCGACAGTATGGCCATGACCAGTGCCGCCACTCCCAGCCCAAAGGCAATAGGCAGGCCCATCACGATGGATGCGAACAGGATCGCCAGAAAAATCCATAACATAGTGGTTACTCCCCCACAGAATTGGTGGATGGGTCGCGCGGCGCGAGCACCAGGCGCAAACTGACCCATAGCCGCCACAGCGACACCGCGGCAATGAAGATCACGCACAGCACCAGAGACAGGCTGACCCAACTGAGCGGCACGCCCAGAATGGCAGAACGACCACTGGAGCGAGACAGCACCTGATACCCGCCCCACACCATCACCAGCATGAGCCCCGTGATGATCAGGTGCTGAAGCGCATACAGCAGATGCGCCAGGCGCAGCGGCAGGCGGCGCACCAATGCATCCACCGCAATATGCTCATAGCGCGCAAAGGCCGCCGCCGCACCAATGAAGACCAGCCAGATGAACAGCATGCGCGCCAGCTCATCGACCCAGGGAAGCGAGTGATTGAACAGCGAGCGCCCCACCACGTTGCTGGATACCGAGACGATCAGCGCGACCAGAATGGCGCCGATCAGATACTCCATGCCCAGCGTGATCCAGCGAAACAGGGCGGGCCCCTGAGCCGCATCGGTGTCGATTTCCAGGCACCGTCGGTTAGGGTCGTCCAGATAGGTCGAGGGGTCTGTCGGGTCAGGCGTTGCCAGCACAGGCTCGGCTTGGGGAGTATGCGAGGGGGATGTCATAAAAGCTCCTGGGGCACTATCGAATCGGGCAGGCCACTGGCCTGCCCGAAAACCCACGGCAATGGCTTACTGAGACGTATGGTCTGCCACGATCTGCTGAATTTCAGCAATCAGGTCTTCCCCGATACGCGGTGCCCACTGGGTGTAGACGGGCTGAACGGCTTCCTGGAAAGCGGCCAGCTGCTCATCGTCCAACCGAGTGATCTGCATGCCACGCGCTTCCAACTGCTCACGAGACCAGTCGTCGTATTCGGCAGAGAGCTGAATTTCATACTCGGCAGACTGACAGGCAGCTTCCAGCACCAGTGCCTGATACTCCGGCGCCATGCGGTTCCAGGTGCGCTCGGAGAGCATCATGATGAATGGCGTATAAACGTGGCGCGTTTCCGTGCCGTAATCCTGCACTTCGTTGAAGTTCGAGGTCAGGATGGTGCTCCAGGGGTTCTCCTGGCCATCCACGACGCCCTGTTCCAGCGCCGAGAACAGTTCACCAAAGGCCATGGGCGTCGGGTTGGCGCCCAGCGCTTCCCAGATGGCCAGATGCACCGGGTTCTGCATGGTGCGCACGCTCAAACCGCGCACGTTGAGGCCCGCCACGTCGTCAGGGGTCGCGACCGGGCGGGCGCTGTTCGACAGCTGGCGGTAGCCATTCTCGGAAAACGTCAGCGCTTTCAAGCCAGTGCCTTCAAAAGCATCCAGCATGTTCTGGGCCGCATCGCTCTGCATGACGGCAATGGCGGCTTCACGGCTGGGCAACAGGAACGGCAAATCGAACACCGACAGCGCCTGCACGTAGCCGGTCGTGGCCGAGCTGGAAGGGTAAGTCATGTCCAGCGTTCCGGTCTGCAGCATCTCCATCATCTGCACGTCATCCCCCAATTGGCTATTGGGGAAGACATTGACGGTAATCCGACCATCGGTACGCTGCGCCAGAATCTCGCCGAAATATTGGCTGGACAAGAACTGCGGGGAGGTTTCGGACAACCCGATACCCATGCGCAGCGTATGGCTACCATGGTCTGCCAGAACCTCGCCCTCGATGGCGGGCGGCGCGGAAAGCTCCGGGCCTTGTGCATGCGCCATGCCAAAGGTCAGAGTGGTGGCGCCCAAAAGGGTCAATGTGCTACGCCAAATCGTTGTCATCGTTGTTTCTCCACGCAGAATTGTTGTTAGTGGCCGGGTTGTGCATGGCCAGTTTTTGAAGGACCAGTGCTTGAATGACCAGGCTGCCGAGCGATGCGGTAGCTCGATGGCTTGCCGATAACGTGTGTCAGGCCAGAGGCTGTTTGTTACCGGTAACATCGAGTGTATGAAGGCTAGCGGCGGCCTCTGAGCGTGTCAAAACAAATATGGTGATTTGCGACCAACGTCTAGGGTTTGTCTAAAAAGTCAGATAGTAAGTAGACGCTGGGCGCGATACATTACCTTTCACGTCAACACCTCGGAGAAGACATGACAGAACTTGAGCCCTGCAACGAACTGGAGCTGGACCAGCAGCTCTGCTTCGCGCTGTACTCAACGTCGCTGATGATGACCAAAACCTACAAGCCACTGCTCAAGGAGCTAGGGCTCACTTACCCGCAATACCTGGCCATGCTGGTGCTCTGGGAAAACGATGGGATTACCGTAGGTACATTGAGCAAGCGCTTGCTTACCGATCCGGGTTCGCTCACTCCGCTGCTCAAACGGCTGGAAAACGAGGCGTTGATCAAACGCCAGCGCAGCACCCAGGATGAGCGTGTGGTCGAGCTGTTGCTGACCGACAAGGGCCGCGCGCTACGCGCCCAGGCGCAGCATATTCCGGGCTGCATCATCAAGGCCAGCGAACACTCTGCCGACGCCTTGCGTGAGCTGAAAGACGACTTGATTGCGCTTCGTCAGCGCCTGCAGTCGGACCAGTAAACGCGAATGACACTGTCTTTTGAGTGACTCCATATTTATCTTGTGTGCAAATTAAAATGGCGCTAAATTAAAATCTCTTTTTCCAAACTCGCTCATACCCTTGGAGACGCCCATGTCTATCGAAACCATTGCTTATCGCGCCCATGCCCACGCTACTGGCGGCCGCGAAGGCCACGCCAAATCTTCTGACGGCGCTCTGGATGTCAAGCTGAGCACGCCGAAGGAACTGGGGGGCGCTGGCGGTGCTGGCACCAACCCGGAACAGCTGTTTGCCGCAGGCTACTCCGCCTGCTTCCTGGGTGCCTTGAAGCACGTTGCCAGCCAGGAGAAGGTAAAGCTGCCTGCAGACACACAGATCGATGGCAGCGTGGGTATTGGTGCCATTCCTACCGGGTTTGGCATCGAAGTGGAGCTCAAGATCAGCCTGCCGGGCCTGGAAAAAGATGTTGCGCAGTCGCTGGTCGATAAAGCCCACATCGTGTGCCCATACTCCAATGCCACCCGTGGCAACATCGACGTCACTCTGACATTGGTGTAAATGCTTGAAACGCCTCTGGCCTGTCTCTCGCAGGTCAGAGGCAGCCTGCCCCCCTTCTCCCAGCGTTGCCTTTGTTCTGCCCTTGCCATTTAATTAACTCGCTAACGACATACCCTTGTAGCCAGGCTCAAGCGCCCCAATAGATTCACTACGACAACGCATGACCGCTAAACGCGAGGACCTCATGAGCGATCCAACCTATACGCCGCCCAAGGTATGGCAATGGGAACCCGGCAACGGTGGCAAATTTGCCAACATCAACCGCCCCGTCGCAGGTGCCACCCACGATAAACCTCTACCCGTCGGCAAGCATCCGCTGCAGCTTTACTCGCTGGCCACGCCTAACGGCGTCAAGGTCACCGTGATGCTCGAAGAGCTGCTGGAAAAAGGCATCACCGACGCCGAATACGATGCCCACCTGATTCAGATCGGTGAAGGCGACCAGTTTGGCAGCGGGTTCGTGGAGGTGAACCCCAATTCGAAGATCCCGGCACTGATGGACCATAGCGTTCAGCCACCCCAGCGGGTCTTCGAGTCAGGGGCCATCCTGCTCTATCTGGCCGAAAAATTTGGTGCCTTTCTGCCCAGCGACCCCGCCAAGCGTACCGAATGCCTTTCCTGGCTGTTCTGGCAGATGGGCAGCGCACCGATGCTGGGCGGCGGCTTTGGGCATTTTTATGCCTATGCGCCGGAAAAGTATCAGTACCCCATCGACCGCTACACCATGGAAGTGAAGCGCCAACTGGACGTACTCGACCGTCACCTGGCAGACAACCGTTATATGGCGGGCGACGAATACACGATTGCCGACATGGCGATCCACCCCTGGTATGGCGCACTGGTCAAGAACCGTGTGTATGAGGCAGCCGAATTTCTGGAGGCCCACACCTACACCCACGTGCTGCGCTGGACCGAAGAGATCGATGCCCGTCCCGCCGTGCAACGAGGCCGCATGGTCAACCGCACCTGGGGAGAACCCCATGAGCAGCTTCATGAACGCCACGATGCCAGCGACTTCACTGAAAAAACCGAAGACAAGCGTTAATTCGCGTATCAGGAAAACGTACGATGTTCGATCCGAAATACGCCCAGCTGATATTTTCATGCCTCATGGCGCTGTTCATGTCATGCATCATGTCGCTGGTGATTACGCTGTATAACGTGGGACTCGTGGATGGGATCGTGATGATTTGGCTCAAAGCGTGGCTGTTTGCCTTTGCCGTCGCGCTGCCGGTGATCAATCTGGTCTCCCCTATCGTGCGACGGCTGGTGAAGCTGCTGATCAAACAGCCACGCTAAGCGTCGACTCACGAAGAGACCCATAAAGGCAACGGGGCCTGCTCATCGCAGGCCCCGTTGTTGATGTAGCGAGTTCATGTAGCGAGTTCATGTGGCGGTATGCCGCCGTATCTCACGCGGCATGTATATCAAAACTGATAGCGTACGTTGGCCGTGACGCTGCGGCGATCACCGTAGCCACAGTCGCCTCCGTCATAGCGGCACCAGGAGATGTACTCTTCGTCGGTGGCGTTTTTCAGGTCGACCGAGAAATCCCACTCGCCCAGGGTGTAACCCACCATCGCATCGTACAACGTGCTGGAAGGCACCAGCGGTGCTTCGGCAGCGCCTACGTTATCACCCACATAGCGCACGCCTGCGCCCACGCGCCAGTGGTTGCCCACGTACAAACGATTCCACCAGGAGACCTGCTCTTCAGCCACGTAGGGCAGCCTCGCGCCGGTAGCATCATTGGTGGCATTGAGATTGGTATAAGCCAGCTGCGTCTCGAACTGCTGCCAACGCTTGTTGAGCTGCAGCTCCCAACCATCCACCACGGCACCCACCTGCTCGACGCCACCGGGCGTGGCACCATCGCTGATCCGGTTCTGCTGGGTAATGTCGAAATACGCCGCACTGACCGCCAACGACTGATCAGGCGACACATACTTGAAGCCAATCTCTTCCTGGTCACCCGTGGTAGGCTTGAGCGGGCTCGGATTTGCCGTCCCGTCACTGCCCAGGTTCATCGAGAACGCTTCGGAGTAGCTGACGTAAGGTGAAAAGCCGTTATCAAAGCGATACATCAGCCCGATACGCCCTGTCGTCTGCGCTTCGTCGCTGACCGTATCGGGCCCCGACAGCGCCAGCGTGCGGTTCTCGGCCCAGTCACGACGCAGGCCCGCAGAGATCACCACCGGCCCCACTTCAATGTGATCGGCCAGATAGACTCCCACCTGCTCGATCCGGTTATCGGGCCGATCGGTTGGCGTCAGCGAATCCAATTGCAGATTACCGTAACGTGGCTGGTAGACGTTGAAGCGACCGCCACCCCCCGTCACGGAGCTGTAGTTGTCTTGTGCCCAACGGGCATCCTGACGATCGATCCCTGCCACCAGGGTGTGTTCTGTCGCCCCCAGGGCAAATTCACCGGCAAGCCGAGCGTCCAGGTTCAAAATGCGGGTGTCGGCATCGGCCGTGAAGATCGTCCGGTTGACCTCACCGTTGGCATCCGGAACGCTGGGAATATCGACCCAGTGCTCGCGTGTCTCGGTGCTGGAGTTGGTGTAGCGCGCCGTGGCCGAGAAGGCCCATGCATCGTTGAGCTGCTGATCAACGAACAGCGTGGTCTCGGTTTTCTCGCTATCGTAACGGTCCCAGCCGGGCTCACCCACGAAACGCTCTGAGCCAATGAATCCCAAGGAGCCCGGCTGCAAAGTGCCCACCTGCGGCAGGAACTGCGCAGATACCTGGCTTCTGTCCTCCTGGCGATTCAGCAGCAGCGTCACGCGGGTATCGTCACTGGGGCGCCAGGTAAACGAAGGCGCCAGGACATACCCGTCATCCCTGACGTGGTCGACTTGGGTGTCACTGTCACGCACGAGCGCCACGATCCGGTAGAGAAATACGCCCTCCTCGTCGGCGGCCCCGGTAAAATCAAAGGCCAGCTGCTTGCGATCGAAGGTGCCGTATTGTGCCCATATCTCACCGCTGCGCTCTTCCTGGGGAAGCTTGGAAACACCGTTGATGATGCCACCCAGATCTGCCTGCCCGTACAGCATCGACGAGGGCCCGCGCAGAACCTCGACGCTCTCCAGTGCATAGACATTGGTGCGCACGGTGTTGTATGAACCATAGATCTGGCGTAACCCGTCCAGATAGCGGCCTGCGTCCAACCCTCGCACCTTGGCACTGTCACCACGGGTATCGAAGCCAAAATTCCCCGCATAGACGCCCGGGGTGTAGAGCAGCGTGTCCTGAATATTCTTCGCACCGCTGTCCTGAATGAATTCCTGGTCGATCACCGACATCGAAAAGGGTTGCTCGGCCACCGGCACGTCCAGCTTGCCGACGCCAGGCTGGCGTTCGGCTTCGATATAACCGAAGCGGCCCGCCGTCTCTGCGGTGACTTCCACCGTTTCCAGATTCACATTGCCAACGGGGTTCTCTTGCGCCTGCAGCGACGTGGTGACCGCCGCCAGCGCAACGGCCACGCCTAAAGTGCGCAGCCGAAAGGTAGGTAGATGGTTCATCTTGGATCCCAGAGCGAATAGCAATATTAATGAGAGTAATTTTTATTCGCGCAAAATATAGAATCCGAACGTTGGGTTGTCAACGTGAACCTATGGCTGCCAACGTAAACCTGTGAAAGGGGGTGCCCGCTGACAGGCAGCGGGCGGAGGAACCGGCAGAACTACAGCACGCGTGAGTTGTTCAACGCGTAGTTCCAGACGCGGTAAAAGTAGAAGATATAGCCAATCCCCAAGGTGATAAACGAAATCACCATCCACAGGATGATATGGCCGATATTGCTGAAGATATTGATATCGCAGACCATTTTTCGCTCTACCCCACTGGCATGGTCGACCACGCTAGTACGATTGATGACAAAGCGAGCAAAGGAGTACGGAAAGAAAAACAGCGCGATCCCCAGTGTAAAAATCGTCAGTAACAGCCACACCAGCAGGTGGCCCACGATATCCAGAATGGACAGATTGGCTTTGATGGTCACAGGGTGCCTATCGATGCAGTAAGAGTGGCGTGCAGATTACCACACGCCGGGATTCAGGAGCGCGAAGCCCACCAGTCGGCATAGGAGCTGTTGTGGGGAGCGAGACCGCTTTCGTCCGGTGCTCCATCCTGCCACCAGACAGGCCCCCGCTCACCCAGTGCTTCCTTGGCTTCCTGCACGGCCTGGCGTGCCTGGCGAAGCGCGTGCTCATCGTCATGCTGCTGGGCACTGCGCACCGCACGCCGCGACTTCATCAACGCTTTGACATGAAGACGCCGGGTGTCTTCCGAGAGACGCGGATCGGTGCAGCGCCACAGCCGGTTCTTGGCAACGAAGTAGCGTCCATCCGGTGTCTGTGGGTACTTGCTGCTCATGCTGCCCCTCTCGGTCGTTTGCGCGTCGGCCCACTGCACTAGAAACGCTTGGTCAGCGTCATGGCGCCAAACACATCCTGCTCATCCTGCCCTTCGAACTCGCGGGTGCGCTGTACGACGGCGTAGGTCACCTGCCAGTCTTCCCAGGCCAGCGCCAAGCCCGTGGAGGCATCGGCGACCCACTCCTTGCGGTCTACCGAATGGCTATCGCGCACGGTATTACCGTCCAGGGTCAGATTATGGGCCATGTAATAGCCTTCGACGCTGGCAAACAGATACCACTGCCAGCCACGGCTCTCGCTCATCAGATGGCGCGTACCGGGGTTGGGGGTCAGGGTAGGAATGCCTTGAGCGTCGTCTCCCCAGCGCACGCTGTAGCCAGCGCTGGCGTAGGTGTACAGGTTGCCCAACGCCGCGCCGACACTGGGGCCGTGAGCAAACTGTTTGCCCGCCAGCGGAGTGTCATGCCACCACTGGCGGCGCAGCGTCAGATTGATCAGCGCTTCGTCACCCAGCTGATTACGCCACCCCCGCGGGCGGTCGCTATTGGTGACGCGGTGTACCTCACGCTGGATACTGTCAGCCAAGGAAGAGGGCCCCACCAAGCCCACATCCAGGTGCAGATCGGTGGCCCGCTGCCACTGCCCCACCGGCACATCTTCATATAGCGACACACCGCCGTATACCAGCCCTGCATAGGGGCGGTCATCTTCGATCAGGGAGCGCCGTTCGATGTTATCGGGCGTATAAATCTGGTGCACGAAGCGATACGCCACCCGGTCAGCCTGCCCCATCAACCCCGTTGGCAACGCCACGGCAAGCCGCTGCAGCCAGTTCTGTTCGGAGGGCGTCGTCATCCAGTTCAGCTCGAAGCCACTGGTGAAGTGGCCGTCATCACTGCTGGCCAGGCCATCGTTTTCGAGCTTGAGGGTCAAGGCGCTGTCGCTGGCCATGGCTAGCGCAGGCAGCAGGCTAAACGGCAATACCAGGGCACGTAATACAGCAAAGGGTTTCATGGCTCGTTCCTTGAGTAACAAACATTGCTGATTGTATGTAATCTTGCAAAAAGATAGCAAGCTACTTTTATAGTCGCCTATGGCTCGCTCAACGCTGTTTCCACTTGCGCGGAGTCTGGCGGTCATCCCTCACCGCCAATACCCTCGATCAGCGTTCGCGCAGCAGCCATTCAGGGGTGATTTCGTGCTGGCCGTTCTCATCGGTAATGAACAGCGCACCATCACTGATCATCACGGCCCAGTTGATGGCCCTGGGCAAGTTCGTCGCCACCGTAGACAGCGCATCGGCGGGTAACCCGGCCACGTGAACGTTCTTCAGCGATGCGACCGCAGGCAGCACTTTGCTCTCCCACAGGTCGACACGGCCATAGGCCAGCAGGGAAACCCGCTCGGCACGCCGAGAACACCAGGTCATGCGTTCGGCATCGGGAAGCCCTACTTCAATCCAGTGTAGCACTCGCCCGTCCAGGCTCTTCTCCCACAAGGCTGGCTCGTCCACGTCCGAGAGCCCGCGTCCAAAGGCCAGCGCTTCGCTGTACCACAGCAGGTAAGCGATCAGCCGTGTGCACAGGCGCTCTTCGGTTTCGGAAGGGTGGCGCGCCACCGTGAACCGCAGCGTTTCGTAGACGTTGCGGTCCAGGTCGGTCAGGTTCACATCCACTTTGTAGGGGGTAGCACTTAGCGCCATCTGATGACTCTCAATCGTGTTGCGAAATATTAGAGGCGTCAGTGTAGCGGATTTACGCCCTCTCCGCGCCGTCCTCCCTCCAGCCCGGCACTTCCTGAACAGTACTTTCTGTACAGTACTTCCTGCACGGTACTTTCAGTACAGCACTTTCTGTACAGTACTTTCTTTAAAGTACTATGCGGTCGCCCGCTCGTCGCTCAGCAGCGTGGCCTGCTTCAGGGTCTCTTCTTCATGCATGGGCTCCCGCCAGGTCTCTTTCAGCGCCGCCGCATACCACGCCTGCATGGCAGGCAGAGCCAACAGGCGCTGCACGTAGGCCAGCGAGGCATCGCCCAGCGGAAGGCCAAAGGTTTGCACGCGAAACGCCACCGGGGCATAAAACGCGTCTACGGCGGTAAAGTGCTCACCCGCCAGAAAAGGGCCACCAAAACGCTCAAGCCCCTCCTGCCATAGCGCATCCAGCCGGGCCAGGTTGCTTTTCAGCCCAGGGGACATCGCGTTCATCGCTACCCGTACACCACAGTTCATCGAACACTCATCGCGCAGCGCTGCAAAGCCGCTATGCATTTCGGCACTGGCGGAGCGTGCCCAGGCCCGTGCGGCAAGCTGCTGTGGCCATACATCAGGATGCGCTTCGGCCACGTACTCGACAATCGCCAGCGAGTCCCACACGGCCACCTCGTGTTCGCGATCGACCAGGCACGGCACCAGCCCCGAAGGAGAAAAACGCTTGAAGGTCGCGAGGCTCTCGCCAAAGCCCCCTTCGAACGGCATCAGATGCTCGTTGAAGGGGATCTCCAGCGTTTTCAGCAGCACCCAAGGGCGCAGCGACCAGGAAGAGTAGTTCTTGTTGGCGATATACAGATCAAACATGGTGCGCTCCTTGTGGTGAACACGTCATTGATCGCTTTAGCGATTGATAGCCTTGCGAGTGATCGTTTTAGCGTGCCGCCTGAACCAGCGTATTTCCGCCCAGCCCCATCAGTACGCCGCCGCCCATCCGCTGTACCCAACGGGTGGAGCTATTGGACTTTTGCAGCCAAGCGCGCAGCGGGCTGGCCAGCAACACCACGACCACGTCCGCCGACGAAAACAGTACGTTGGTGGCTACCCCCAGCCACAGCAGTTGCCATGCCACCGGCAGAGCGCTGTCGGGCTGCACGAACTGGGGCAGGAACGCCACGAAGAACAGCGCCGTTTTGGGGTTGAGCACTTCTACCAGGAAACTATCGCGCAGCACCCGCCGGGTGGTGGCCAACGGCAGCTCATCGCCACTCGTGCGAATGCCCTGCCGCCACAAGCGCACGCCCATCCAGAGCAGATAGAGCCCACCGATGATCTTCATGGCGAGGTACGCAGGCGGAATGGCGGCAAACAGCAGGGCCAGGCCAAGCGCGGCCGCTATTACATGCACGTAGCAGCCTAGATGCACTCCCGCCACCGCCAGCCAGCCTGCGCGTCGGCCACGCCCCAGGGTTTGCGCAGCGGTATACAGCATCGCAGGCCCAGGCAAGTAGGCAAACCCCAGCGCGGCAACCACAAAAGCGGCCCACTGCATCGCGGTGACTCCCGTCTCTGAAAAAATAGTAAGCCTGAGAATAAAATAAGGGGCGACGCATGCGCCACCCCTTGAATAAGTAAAACTCGAAAAACAAACCCTAGAAGTTGGGTTTACGCTTCTCGACAAACGCGCTCATGCCCTCTTTCTGCTCCTGGCCTGCAAAGCAGAAGGCAAACAGGCTGGTTTCCAGGGCCAAGGCGCTATCGAGGTCCTGATCCATGCCGTCATGCACAGCCTGCTTGGCGCCGCGTACCGACTGCGGCCCGTTACCCTTCAGCTGCTTGGTAAGCTCTTCAACATAGTTCTCAAGCTCGGCCTGGGGCATTACCCGGTTGACGAGACCGATGCGCAGCGCTTCCTGGGCATCGATCTTGCGCCCGGTCGTCACCAGGTCGATGGCCATGGCGGGACCGACTCGGCGCGGCAAACGCTGGGTGCCGCCAAAGCCTGGAATGACGCCTAGCAGGACTTCCGGCTGGCCGAAGATGGCGTTGTCGCTGGCGACGGCCCAGTCGCAGGCCAGCGCCAGTTCGCAGCCGCCGCCAAGGCAAAACCCGTTGACCAGCGCGACCACCGGCACGGGCAAGGTTTCCAGGCGTTTGATGGTGCGCAGTGCCTGGCTGGCAAAGGCGCGCGCTTCTTCCGGGGTTTTATCACGCATCTCGGTGATGTCTGCCCCGGCCACGAAGGATTTTTCCCCGGCCCCCGTAATCAATACCGCCCGCAGGCTGGGGTGAGCTTCCAACTCGACCAGGTGCGCTTCCAAAGCGCTGAGCACTTCGCTGTTCAGCGCGTTCAAGGCTTTGGGACGATTAATGGTCAGGCGTACCACGCCATCGTTATCAACCTTCTCGATCACTGCATCGCTCATGGCGGCTCCTTAATTGTTATCGCGCGTAGAAGTGGTTACCACTCAACCCTAGCGAACGCTTGGTTGGGTGGCAATCACTTCTTTTGTCGCCCCTTAAGCTCGCAGCCTGCTATTCGTAGATATAGAACCCACGCCCACTCTTGCGGCCCAGATAGCCTGCGGCCACCATGCGCTTGAGCAGCGGGCAGGGGCGGTACTTGGGATCGCCAAAACCTTCCTGCAGCACTTCCATGATCGCCAAGCACACATCCAGGCCAATCAAATCCGCCAGCGCCAGCGGCCCCATGGGATGGGCGGCACCCAGCTTCATGGCGTCATCGATGGCTTCCGGCGTGGCGGTGCCTTCCTGCACGATAAACGCGGCCTCGTTGATCATCGGCACCAGCAAACGGTTCACGGCAAAGCCTGGCGCATCGCCCACCGGCACTGCGGTTTTGCCCAGCGCCTTGGTCAGCGCTTCGATGCGCTCTACGGTGGCATCCGAGGTCTGCTCGGCGCGGATCACCTCGACCAGCTTGAGTACCGGCACCGGGTTGAAGAAGTGCATGCCTACCACCCGCTCAGGGCGCTCACAGACCGCCGCCAGCCGAGTCAGTGATAGAGACGACGTGTTCGACGCCAGAATAGCGTCGCTGCTCAAATGGCTGAGATCCCGAAACAGCTTCTCTTTCAATGCGGGCTGCTCGGGGGCAGCCTCGATGATCACGCTGCAGTCGCTGAGCGCATCCAGCGCCGTGGTGGTCGAAAGCCGAGCCAGCGCTTCCTGCTTGTCCTCTGCCGTCATCTTCTCTTTGGCAACGAGCTTCTCGAGCCCTTTATCGATCGCATTTTTGGCGCGGGTGAGCTGCTCATCGGCGACATCGTAGAGCCTCACGTTAAAGCCACTCGCGGCCACCACTTGAGCAATCCCCTGCCCCATGGTGCCTGCGCCTACCACGCCAATCCGCTGTTCGCTCATCGCTGTTCCCCTGACTGGTGCTGTCTGGCTTCTTCACGCAGCACGAATTTTTGAATTTTGCCCGTGGACGTTTTGGGCAGTTCGCTAAAAACCACCGTTTTCGGCACTTTAAAGCTCGCAAGATGATTACGGCAGTGGGCAATGATATCCGCCTCGGTGACTTCGCCGTAGCCTATTTTCAGTTTGACGAACGCGCAGGGCGTTTCGCCCCACTTTTCATCCGGCTTCGCGACCACGGCGGCCTCTTCCACCGCTGGATGGCTGTAAAGGGCATCTTCGACTTCAATGGTGGAGATGTTTTCACCGCCCGAGATGATGATATCTTTCGAGCGGTCTTTAATCTCGATATAGCCGTCGGCGTGCCATACCGCCAAGTCGCCCGTGTGGTACCAGCCGCCCTCCAGCGCTTTTTCCGTCGCCTCGGCGTTTTTGAGATATCCCTTCATCACGTTGTTGCCGCGCATCAGGATTTCGCCGATGGTTTGGCCATCCTTGGCAACGGGTTCCAGCGTGACTGGATCGGCGACGCAGAGCGCTTCCAGCATGTGGTAGCGCACGCCTTGACGTGACTTGAGTTTGGCCCGCGACTCCAGCGGCAGTTCGTCCCAGGCCGCGTGCCAGGCACATACCGTGACCGGGCCGTACACCTCGGTAAGCCCGTAAACGTGGGTCACTTCGATGCCCAGCTTTTCCACCCCTGCAATCACCGAGGCAGGCGGCGCGGCACCGGCGGTGGTCACCTTCACCGGATGATCGAACACCCGCTTCTGTTCGGCGGGCAAGTTCACCAGCCCATTGAGCACGATCGGCGCACCGCTAAAGTGAGTGACGCTCTCTTCAGCGATCAGGTCAGTAATGCGTTTGGGATCTACCTTGCGTAAGCAAACGCTGACGCCTGCATTGGCGGCAATGGTCCAGGGGAAGCACCAGCCGTTGCAGTGGAACATCGGTAGCGTCCACAGGTAGACAGGATGGTGCGGCATGGCCCACTCGAGAATGTTGCTCACCGCGTTCAGGTAGGCACCGCGATGGTGATACACCACCCCTTTGGGTTTGCCCGTGGTCCCAGATGTGTAATTCAATGAAATCGCCTGCCACTCGTCGCTGGGCAGTTGATAAGCGTACTCCGGGTCGCCCTCGGCCAGCAGCGCCTCGTACTCCAACTCGCCAATGCCTTGAGTCTCACCCAAAAACTCCGGGTCGGCCACGTCGATGATCAGCGGCTTGCTCTCCAACGTGGCCACCGCCGCTTGAATCACCTCGGCAAACTCAGGATCCACCAAAATCGCCTTGGCTTCGCCATGGGCCAGCATATAGCGGATGGCATCGGCATCGAGGCGGATATTCAGCGTATTCAGCACGCATCCCGCCAGCGGCACGCCGAAGTGGGCCTCGAACATTGCGGGCACATTGGGCAGCATGGCCGCCACCGTTTGCCCTGGCTGAAGGCCACGCTTTTCCAGCGCCGAGGCTAACTGGCGGCAGCGTGCCCAGGTCTCTGCCCAGGTGCGGCGCGTCTGGCCATGCACCACGGCCAGGTAATCGGGATACACCGCCGCCGAACGCTCGATGAACGTTAGAGGGGAAAGCGCCACGTGATTGGCGGCTGTGGGTGGTAGATCTTGTTCAAAGATGGAGGTCATGATCGGTTTTGCACTCTTGGTTTTATTATTGAAGGTTTTATTACTGAGGGTTTTATTGGGCGCGACGCTCGCCATGGGCGATACCTGATGAACACCGCCGCCTGAAAGGCGGCGGCAGTGGGCTCAGTAGGCGACGCGGCTGTCAAACTGGCTAAAACACTGCATGCCGGCCTCGATCACCGCGCGCTGGGCACGCCCGACCGGCAGCCACTGGTGGATGACGAATTCGGCGCTGCACAGCTTGGTGCGGTAAAACGGGTCGTCGCTGCCTTGGGTAATGGCTTGCTGGGCATGCAGCGCCGCCTGGCCCATCTGCCAGGCGCACAGCACATGGCCCGCCAGGTTCAAGAGAGGCGTGGCGTAGGCTTGCACGGCATCCGGCCCCTGTTCAGGGTGGCTACCCTGCTCCAGCACGATCTTCATGGCGGCCTGCAGGTCGTCAGCGGCATCGCTCAGCAGCGGCCCCATGGCATTCAGCCGCGTACTTTTGCCCAGGTCGTCAGCGGTGTTGCGTACCTCGGCCAATAGGGCCAGCAAGGCGGCACCACCATCGCGCTGCAGTTTGCGGCCTGCCAGGTCCAGCGCCTGGATGCCGTTGGTGCCTTCATAGATGGGCGCGATGCGGGCATCTCGGAGCAGCTGGGCAGCGCCAGTCTCTTCCACATAGCCCATGCCGCCGTGCACCTGAACCCCCATGGAAGCAATGTCCACGGCCTGGTCGGTAGAGAAACTCTTGACGATAGGAATCAGTACATCTACACAGGCCTGGGCCGACTGGCGCTCGGCGTCATCGGCCGCATGACGGGCAACATCCAGCTGGCCAGCGCAGTAGAGGGCCAGCGCACGCAGCGCATCGGTACGGGCACGCATGGACAGCAGCATACGGCGCACATCGAAGTGGTCGCTGATGGTGCAGTCGCTGCCGCCACGCTGCTTGGGTGAACGCCCTTGGGTGCGGTCATTGGCGTAGGCAAACGCGTGCTGGCAGGCGCGCTCGGCCACACCAATGCCCTGAATACCGACCTTATGACGCGCCTCGTTCATCATGGTAAACATGTGGTTGAGCCCGCGCCCCTCCTCCCCCACCAGATAGCCTACGGCACCGCCGTTTTCACCAAAGCTGAGAGTACAGGTGGGCGACCCGTGAATGCCGAGCTTGTGCTCGATGGAGGCGCAGGTGACATCGTTACGCTCGCCCAGCGAGCCGTCGTCGTTGACCAGGAATTTAGGCACCAAAAAGAGTGAGATACCCTTATTGCCTTCCGGGGCATCGGGCTTACGGGCAAGAACGAGGTGAATGATGTTGTCGGCAGCGTCGTGCTCGCCCCAGGTGATGTAGATCTTTTGACCGCTGATGCGGTAGTGATCGCCTTCTGGAACGGCTTTGGTACGCACCTTGGAAAGGTCCGACCCCGCCTGGGGTTCGGTGAGGTTCATGGTGCCGGTCCAGGAGCCCTCGACCAGTTTGGGCAGGTAGGTCGCTTTTAAGGCATCGCTGCCGTGATGGGCCAGCGCCTCGATGGCACCGGCGGTGAGCATCGGGCACAGCCCTAACGCCATGTTCGCGCCGTGGAGCATCTCCTGCACCGCGCTGGCCACTACTTCGGGCAGGTTCTGACCGCCCAGTGCTTCGGATACGCCAATGCCGTTCCAACCACCCTCCACATACGCCAGGTAAGCCGCCGCGAAGCCTTCGGGGGTGGTGACGCTGCCATCGGTGTGACGCTGGGCTCCCTGACGGTCTCCCGTACTATTGAGCGGCCCCCAGACGTCACCTGCCAGCTTCGCAGCTTCTTCCAGCACGGCTTCAACGAGATCCGGCGTGGCTTCTTCAAACCCAGGCAGCGCCAGGGAGCGGTGCGCCAGCATCTCTTCCAGCACAAAGCGCAGATCGCGGACCGGCGCGGCGTAGTAATTCATGGCAAAACCTCGGGCAAATACGGCGAAATAGTAAAAACACTATCGTCGATAGTAGTTTCACTACTTCCAGCGCACCATTAGCCCAAGGTCTCACCTGATAGCCGCTTCAGCGGCTTATTTGCGCACCTCGGTTTCTACGTCGTCGTAATAAGTGATGTGGCTTTCGTCTTCCTGGGGTGGCCCCACTACCGGCTCGGCGACCTCTACTTCCGGCACCACATCGGAAAGGTCTTCCAGATGCTCATGCTCAAGCGCCCCCTGCACTAGCTCTTCGGTGACCACCAATTCAGCACCGGCAGCGGTCATGGGCGTCGTAGCGGTAAACGGCGCCACGGGGACCGGGGCCGGGCGCACGCTGCGGCGCCACGTGAAGAACAGCACGAAGAACAGGCTGAGCGAGCCAAAGGCCCAGAACAGTCCGGCATCGCCCATGGCGGTCATCACCGGCGAAATCATCAGCGGGCTGATGGTGGCCCCGATGGAGTTGATCAGCAACAGGCCCTGGCTCATGCGCACCAGCGCCCCTGCGGGTGCACGGTCGGCGGCGTGGCTCACGGCCACCGGGTAAAGCGCAAATACGCCCCCACCCAGCAGGAACAGCAGCGCGACCAACAAAGGAGTAGAGAGCGGTAGCCAGAGCATGGCTGCCGAGATCACCACGCAGAACGCGCTGATGCCGATCAGCACCATCTGGCGGTCGTGGCGGTCCGACCAGCGGCCAATGGGGTATTGCAGCAGCATGGCGCCAAGAATCACCACCGCCATCAGTTGCCCCACCTGATTGACACTCATGCCGATACGCTGGAGATAGAGCGGCAGCAGCGTATAAGCCGCCGCCACCACCATGCCCGACCCCAGGCTGCCCATCACACCGGTGGGGGTCATGGTGATCAGCCGGTGCGGGGGTAGCGGCTCGGCGTGTTCTATGAGCGGCGATACGCGGGGAATCATGGCCATCGGCAGTACCGACAGCGACGCCAGCAGGCCGATCACCATGAAGGGCGCGGTGTCACCCATGGCGCTGGTCACGCCCAGCATCAGCTGGCCCAGTACGCCCGCGGCATAGAGCGCGATCATGTACAGTGCCAGCAGGCGGCCACGCACTTTCTGGTCGCCCGCAGTCAACAGCCAGCTCTCGATGACCAGATAGACCCCTACCGTGGCCCAACCGCCCACCAGGCGCAGGGCAAACCACGCCCAAGGGTCGAAGAACAACCCCTGCAACAGCACGGTGACGGCCACCAGCGATGCAAAACTGCCGTAAGCACGAATATGGCCAATGCGCAGCAACAGGCGATCATTGAACATGGCCCCCAAGGCCAGGCCAATGAAATAGGCAGACGACACGATACCGATCACCGTGGCCGACTCGCCCGCAGCGTCCAGTCGAATGGTGATCAAGGTGGCGAGAAAACCGTTGCCAATGCCCAGAATGAACAGCCCGAGTAGGGGCGCCAGCGCCATGGCCAGCAGTTGCCGCGACATGCGTACCTCACATTGCATTGAGTATGAATCGATGGCCGTTTGTACGCCTATCGCACCGGCAGGCAGAAAACGGGCGCGCAATTATTGCTGCCAGTGGCATAAAGTCAATGCTTTTTCAGCCCCATGCCCAGCAGTCTGGTGTTTTTGATAACTGAATGCTTCCTTGGCAGGAAATTCATCTGCTCCAAGCCATTGAATGACGTTTGGTGCCCTTCCCAAAATAGCTGCCCGGCGCCCATCGCGCGACCCATGTGTCCCTTAAACCCCACATAGCCATGCAACCGTGGCAAACTGATGACATTGTCGATGACCCAGTCATGGCCTTGCGACTGCGCGATGGTCGTACGACTGCCGCTGACATGGCGGGCAGCGTCGCATCATCGTATTCTCTGGTTTTACGTTCGTATTTAAGGAAAGAGGCATGCTTTCAGGTCTGGACCATCTTGTTGTAACCGTGACCGATATGGGTCGCGCTGTGGACTTTTATTCCCGTGTACTGGGTCTGGATGTGCGTTATCGGGATGCCCAACGGGTCGACCTGTTGCTGGGTGATACGGCCCTGCGCCTGCATCAAACCGACACTGACATTGCCCCGGTGTCGGCCACCCCAACGCCTGGCAGCCTGGACTTGTGCCTGCGCTGCCAGCTGCCGCTGGATGAGTTCAAGCAGCACCTGGACGCGCTCGAAGTCGATGTGGAGCTGGGTCCGGTCGCCCGCCAGGGAGCCAACGGCCCCATCGAATCCCTCTATCTGCGAGACCCCGACGGCAACCTGCTCGAAATCTGTCGACCAGCAGCACGCCAGCCCTGAGCCAGACCGCCATGCTGGGCGGGTCGACGGGTGATAAGTCGCCCTGCCCACGCTATCATGGCGGGCCAACAGGGTATCCGCTGGATGCTATCGTCGAATCGAAAAGAAGGAACGCCCATGCGTGACGACACCCCCATCGAAGGTGAAGTGGTCAACCGCACCGACACGCCTGAAACGCCCTCACCGGCCCCCGACACCACCATGGCCATGGTGATCTATGCCCTTTATCTGGCCAGCTTCGTGGTGGGCTTCACCTCGGTCATCGGAGTGATCATTGCCTACGTGTATCGTGGCAAGGGCCCTGTCTGGCTGGACGAACACTACCGTTATCAAATTCGTACGTTCTGGATCGGGCTACTGTACGGCAGCATCGCCACGCTGCTGACGCTCATCCTCATCGGCTTTCCGCTGCTGCTGGCCTTTGCCGTGTGGTTTATCGTGCGCTGCGTCAAAGGCTTCAAAGGGCTGCAAGAGAAGCGCGCGCCCTCCAACGTCGACAGTTGGTTGCTGTGATCCATGAGTGAACCGTTACACACCCGCCGGGCGCAGTATCAGGCCCGTGCCATCGCCGGGCTTTGGCGCATGCTCTCCCGCTGGCCCGTCACTCGGCTATGGCGCATTGCAGCCTTCATGGGGCCTCAGATCTACCGCTTCAGCAAGCGTGAGCGACGCGTGACCGAGCTGAACCTGGCGCGGGTTTTTCCAGACCAGTCCGCTCAGAAGCGCAAGGCGTTTGCGATTCAGAGCCTGCAGCACTCCACGGCCACCATGCTGGAGCTTGGCCACGCCTGGATGGCGCCTCCCGAGAAAGTGGAAGCCAGCATTCTGGCCGTGCACGGGCGCGACAAGCTGGACAGCGCACGGGCCGAAGGGCGCGGCGTCATCGTATTGGCGCCCCACTTTGGCAACTGGGAAGTGCTCAACTTCTGGCTCTCCAGCCACTTCCCGTTCACGGCCATGTACGAACCGCCCAAGATCGCTGACCTGGAAGCCATTACGCGCCACGGCCGGGAGCGCATGGGCGCACAGCTGGTGCCGACCAACCCGCGCGGCGTCGCCGCCCTGCTGAAAGCCTTGAAGCGCAGCGAAGCCATCGGCATCCTGCCCGACCAGGAACCCGCCTGGGGCAGTGGCGTATTCGCGCCGTTCTACGGGCACGAGGCCTACACGGCCACCTTGCTGCCCAAGCTGGTCGCTCGGACCCAGGCTCGCGTGGTCACGGGAGTGGCACGACGTATTCCCGGCAAGGGGTTCGAGATTCACTTTCTGGATGCCGACGAACGGGTCTACAGCGAGGACGACACGCTGTCCGCCACCGGCGTCAACGCCAGCGTGGAAGCCTCGATTGCCCTGGATCCACCCCAGTACCAATGGGAATACAAGCGCTACCGCAAGGTCGTGGAGGAGCAGCAAGGGCTCGCCAACGCCAACGATTTCCGCCTTTATTGAACGAGAGTGGCATGACCGAATCTTCCCCCCACCCGCCTAACCCGCCACAGGATACGCGCCCGCCGCAGATCGTCTATGCGCTGTATCTGGCCGGGCTGGTCACCGCCAACATCACCCTGCTGATAGGTGTGATCGTAGCGTATGTGTACCGTCGCGAGGCAGCGCCCTGGCTGCAGGCCCACTACCGCTACCTGATCCGTACGTTCTGGATCGGCAGCCTCTATTTCCTGGTCACGTTCACCTTGACCCTGCTGTTTCTCGGCGCGCTGCTGTGGCCGCTGCTGGCCCTTTGGCTGGGCGTGCGCTGCACGCTTGGCTGGCTGGCGGTACGCAAGGGCCAGCCCCCGGCAAGGCCTGGCAGCTGGCTGTGGTGAAGAAGCATCTGGCTGTGTTGAAGAAGTAGCGGCGGGCTCAGTCGTCGCTGTGGCGCGCGTAAACATCGTCCAGCCGTTCGATGTCATCTTCGCCCAGGTAGCTGCCGGACTGCACCTCAATCAGCTCCAGCGGGATCTTGCCCGGGTTCTCCAGGCGATGCAGCGCCCCTATCGGGATGTAGGTCGATTGGTTCTCGCTGACCAGAAAGGTGCGCTCCTCCACGGTGACCTTGGCAGTGCCGCTCACCACCACCCAGTGCTCGGCGCGATGATGATGGCGCTGCAACGACAGCCGTGCACCGGGGCGCACGGTAATGTGCTTGACCTGATAGCGCTGGCCGCTGTCCATGGCCTGAAAACTGCCCCAGGGGCGGTGCACCAGCGGTGACGAGCAGGGCTCGCGCCGCCCTGCCGCGCTCAAGGCCGCCACCAGTTGCTTGACCCCCTGCGCATGATCGCGGCGAGCCACCAGCACGCTGTCCGACGTTTCCACTACTACCAGGTCTTCGACGCCCAGGGTTGCCACCAGGCGATGATTGGCCACCACCAGCGAGCGCTGGGTATCCCGCAATACGCCGTCACCGGTCACCACGTTGCCCGCCGCATCAGGGGTGTGCGTGGCCATCAGCGCATCGAAGCTACCGATGTCGCTCCATCGCGCGTCCAGCGGCACGACGGCGGCCCTGGCACAGTGCTCCATCACCGCATAGTCGATGGACTCGCTGGGGCAGCGCTTGAAGGAGGCCTCGTGCAAGCGCAGGAAATCGAGATCGTGGTGCGCCTCGTCTACCGCTGCCTGACAGGCCGCCAGCATGTCGGGCTGTAGCCGTGCCAGCTCGGCGAGATAATCCGAGGTCCGCAGCAGGAACATGCCGCTGTTCCACAGCGTATTGCCTTCGGCCAGCAGGGCCTTGGCTTTTTCAAGAGGGGGCTTTTCGATGAAGGCGTCCAGATGGTGGCCATCTCCCAACGCCGCGCCGCAGGCAATGTAACCGTAGCCGGTTTCCGGATGAGACGGCACGACGCCAAAGGTCACCAGATAACCTTGCTCAGCCAACGGCGTGGCCCGCCGCACACTGTCGGTGAACGCGGCCACATCGCCAATCACATGGTCGGCGGGCAGCACCAGCAACAGCGGGTCGTCCCCCGTATGGCGCGCCAGCAGCGCGGCACAGGCGATGGCCGGGGCCGTATTGCGCCCTTCCGGCTCCAGCACTACCTGCCCCTGCTGGCCAGCTTCGCGAAGCTGCTCGGCCATCAAAAAGCGATGCGCGTGATGGCCCATCAACATGGCGGGCTGTGCGGTGATGTCCGCAAGCCGAGCCAGTGTTTGCTGTAACAAGCTTTGCTCGCCGGTCAGGCGCAAAAACTGCTTGGGCATCTGTTCCCGGGAAAGCGGCCACAGCCGTGTACCGCTACCGCCGCTGAGAATGACGGGTTGAATCATGGTGTCGTCCTTGGTGTCGTCCCCGGTGTCGTACCTGGTAACGGTTCCGCTGCGCCAAAATCTTCTTGCAGCCAGTGGCGTAACTGGCTCATGGGTGGGGCATCGAAGGTGGCTGACAGGTCAGGCAGCATGCCGTTCACGAAGCCACGCGCCATGAAAGGGGCCAACAGTTCAGGGTCGCCGCTGACGATATGCACCGGCACCGCCGCACTGGCGTTTTCTCCGGTAATCAAAGGCGCCGCCTGGTGGTCGCCCAAGGCAATCAGCAGGGTTTGCTCATCGGCCACCCGCTCTGCCCAGCGCCCGGTGACTTTCACAGCGTAGTCCACAGACCAGGCATAGTGGTCACGAATACGCTCGATATCGCGCCAGATCACATCGGGCGGGTCGGCCGCGTTCTCCCACGGGGCAAAAATCGAGCCATCCCCCACCATCGACCAGCTCTCCAGCACGGGCAGGATGGGCGTCCAGGGGGCATGGCTGGAGATCAACGCAATCTGGGCAAACACCGGGGAGCCCCCCAGCAAGTGGCGCTGGGTATAGTCCAGCGTGAACTGGTCGGGCATGGTGACCCAGTTGAGTGGAGGCCCCGCGTAAGGCATGTCCCTGGCAGCGACGATCTGGTCGAAACCGTAGGCTTCGCCTTCGGGCCAGGCCAGGGTGATGGCAGGCATCACGGTCAGCGTGTGCTGGCCCGTGGCGCGAAAATCATCGATCAACGTAGGGTGGCCGCTATTGAGCATCAGCCGATACCACAGCTGGTTGTCGATCCAGCGGCCGCTGAGCGTGGTGGCGTGGGCCAGCCACGACTGCCCGCCACGAATCGGCGCATCCATCAATCCGGACACCACCGATAGCCCACGTTGTTCCAGGCGCGTCTCGATCTCGGCCAGGGTGGCCAGAATCTGACGGTTGTAGCGCGGGTCATCCAGCGCCGTGACGCCGTAGGACTCGATGAAGGTCAGCAGCACATCGCGCCCTTCCAGCCCAGGCAACGCCTGGGTGGCCATGGGCGAAGCCTGCAGCTGTTCGCTGAAGGCCAACCTTGCCTGATGGGTCGAGACCACCTGCTGCCACTGAAAACGTGCCGTGTGCACTACTGGCAGCGTAGAATGGGGCACCCAGCGGTAGCGGTTTGCCTCCAGCAGCAACAAACCCGCAGCCACCACCAGAACGCCCAGGGCAAGCTTGCCCTGGCCGCGCGCCAGCGAAAGCGGCACTCTGGGCAGCAACAAGCGCAGCAACCCCCACACGCCCACCAATAGCACCACCAATGCCAGTAGCATCAAGCAAATAGCCGCAAGTTGGCCTACATTACCTACAAGCAGGTGGTAAACGGAACGCACCAGCGGCACGTCGAGATACAGGTTCAACGAACGACCAAAAGCGGTGTGGGTAGCAGCATCCCCAAGATTGATGAGCGTGAACAGGGCCAAGGCGCTGACGACCGTCACGCCAGCGGCACGTCGCCAGCGTCGAACAGGAAGCAACCACAGGGCGGGTACCAGCACCCAGGCTTCCCAGGCCAGCAGTGGCGCCCCCCAAGTGCCAAAGCGCCACCACAGTGGCATGACCAGTAATGTATTGACCACGCAGATAGCTAACAGGAGACGCAGCATTGATACCTCATGGCCAGTTTAAAGAAAGGTCGATCAATGGATGGAGGCAGTAGGACTTGGCCCACTCAACGGATTCTCGCACTCCGTCACACCCCATTGCTAAACATGACTTGTTAAGCGTATAGCTTTTGTTTAATTATTTCATACCACATTGTGCTGTCGTCTTTGAGTTGACCACGAAAGGAACTCGATAATGGGCTGTCGTACCGCTGCAAGCTGGATGATGTCGCTGGGCTGGTTGTGTTCTGTCTCTGCCATGGCCAGCCAGGAACAAGTACTTTTCGACTCTATCATAGCGCAGGCCCAGCAGTTGGCCGAAGCGCCCTATCAGGCACCCGAAGCCACCCTGCCGGAGGCGCTGCAATCGCTGGACTATGACGGTTATCGGCAGATTCGCTTCGATCCGGAGCGCGCCTACTGGAAAGACGAAAGCCCGTTCAGCCTGCAGCTTTTTCACAGCGGCTTTCTGTTTCAAACGCCGATCACGCTGAATGTGCTGGATGGCGAGACGTTGTCTCCCTTGGCATTCACCAAACAGGACTTCACCTACGACGGTGCGGCCAGCGAACTGCTGGAGCATGACCTGAGCGGCAGCGGTCATGCCGGCTTCAGGCTCCACTACCCTATCAACGACCCGGACTACGCGGACGAATTTGCGGTGTTTCTGGGCGCCAGCTACTTCAGGCTGGTAGGCCAGGGGCAAGCGTATGGGCTCTCCACACGGGGCCTGGCCATCGATACCGCCTCCGAGCGGGGGGAGGAGTTTCCGGCGTTTCGTGAATTCTGGCTGGTCAAGCCCGAGCAGGATGACGAGAGTGTCACGCTCATGGCGCTACTGGATAGCCCATCGCTGAGCGGCGCCTATCGCATCACGCTGATACCCGGTGAACAGACCGAAGCCGAGGTGGAAGCCGAGCTGTTTGCTCGCAGCGACGTGGCCAAGCTGGGGGTTGCCCCACTGACCAGCATGTTCACTTTTGGGGAGGCAACGGCTCAACGACCCGACGACTTTCGCCCTCAGGTACACGACTCGGATGGGCTGCTGGTTCACACCGGCCAGGATGAGTGGATATGGCGCCCGCTGCAAAACCCCTCGGCCCTGCGTATCTCCGCGTTCATGGACCATGATCCACAAGGGTTTGGCCTGATGCAGCGAGAGCGCCACTTCGATCGTTATCTGGATCTGGAAGCTCACTATCATCGTCGCCCCAGCCAATGGGTCGAACCGATTGGCGACTGGGGGGAGGGCCATGTCGAGCTGGTCGAGATCCCCACGCCGGATGAAACCCACGACAATATCGTTGCCTACTGGGTAGCCGATGCGCCACTGAAGGCGGGTGATTCACGCAGGCTTCACTACCGCACCTATACGCTGAACACTCAGCCCGAGCAGCACGCTCTGGGCCGCGTGATTCGCACGCGCCAAGGCAGTGCTGCCGTCCCTGGAGAAGCCGATTCTGCGTCTGCCGACCAGCGCCAGCTGGTGGTCGACTTCATGGGCGGCCCCCTGGAAACGCTGGCCGAGGATGTCGTACCGGAGCTGGACATCAGCGTACTGGACGGCGAAGCCCAGCTTCCCCAAGTGAAGCGGCTACCCGACCATGGCTGGCGGGCCACCTTCCGTTTGCCCTCCGATCGCCCCAGCGATATACGCCTGCGCCTGACCCACGACGGGGAGCCACTGACCGAGAGCTGGAACTACGTATGGTATCCCGATGCCTAGTTCGACGTCTCTTGGCCCCCTCATTCCCTGGCTGAATGCCCGCCGTACGCTGCTGGCCACGCTGGTCATCGGCACCAGCGTGGTTGGCTGCCTGGTCATGGCCAACGTGGTCGCCAACCTGGCGCTCGGCTGGCGCATCGTCATGCTGGTGCTGTTTGGGCTGACCTTCAGCTGGATCGCCCTGGCCTTCTGGGGAGCGGTATGCGGCTTCATCTTGTGCAGCCTGCGGCTGGACCCTCTGACCTTGAAACGTCAGTCTCATAGGCCAGCCCTCAATGCGCTATCCAGCAAAACGGCCTTGATCATGCCGATTTATGCCGAGCCCCCCATCCCCACTCTGGCCGGTCTCGAAGCCACCTGTCGCTCGTTGCTCCAGGAAATGAGCAGCAACCCTCACTATGCAGCCACCCCGTTACAAGCGCATTTCGAGGTGTTCATCCTCAGCGACACGCAGCAGGCTGACCAGGCCGCCGAAGAGGCCGCCCATGTGGCCGCCTTGCAGCAGCGGCTGGCCGGTCAAGTGGCCGTGCACTATCGGCGGCGGCCGGACAATCGCGGCCGCAAGGCGGGCAATATTGCCGAGTTTTGCCGTCGCTGGGGGCGGCGCTACGACTACATGATCGTGCTGGATGCCGACAGCCTGATGAGCGGCACCACCTTGCTGCATCTGGTGCATCAGATGCAGCGCTACGCGGGCGTAGGGTTGATCCAGACCGTCCCCTTGCCGGTAGGTCAGCGCACCCTGTTCGGCCGCTTCATTCAGTTTGCGTCAGCGCTGTACAGCCCCATGCTGGCGGCAGGTCAAAGTTTCTGGCAGGGCGACGCCGCCAACTACTGGGGGCATAACGCCATTATCCGCACCCATGCCTTCATGGCCCATGCCGGGTTGCCGACCCTGCCTGGCAAGCCCCCGCTGGGCGGTGAATTATTGAGCCACGACTTTGTCGAGGCCGCCCTGCTCAAGCGGGGCGGCTGGCAAGTGCTGCTGGATACCTCGGCCACGGCCTCCGCCGCCTCGCCCCTGCCCTTGGCAGGCAATCACAGCCTCGAAGCGATGCCCAGCAACCTGCTGGATTTTGCCAAGCGTGATCGGCGCTGGCTGCAGGGCAACCTCCAGCACCTTCGGCTGCTGACCGGTGCCGGGTTTCACCCGATTAGCCGATTGCACTTTCTGTTTGGCGCCTTCGCTTATCTCTCATCGCTGGTATGGCTTGGGCTCTTGCTGTGCACCAGCTTCATGGTGGGTTATCAGGCCATCGACAACGGCGTGCCTCCGCTCTTGCCGCACAGTCTCTCCCTTGGCCTGCTCAGCGTGACGCTCGGCATGCTGCTGGCGCCCAAGGTACTCGGCCTTGTGCTGGCGCTGTGGCAAGCCCCCCGCGCCTTCAATGGCCGCCTGGCTCTCATCGTCAGCACGCTGCTGGAAATGCTCTTCGCCGCCCTGATCGCACCGTTGATGATGGCGTGGCATAGCCTGTTCATCATCAATGTGTTGATCGGGCGCGCCATCGATTGGCAGACCCAGCATCGGGGCGAGCGCTCGCTGAGCTGGCGGGAAAGCTGGCGGCACACTGGCTGGATGACGCTGTGCGGCAGCCTCTGGGCAGGCTTGATGATCCTTTTTTCACCCTCGGCCTTTGGCTGGCTGACACCTGCCTGGCTTGGCCTGGTCGCGGCAGCTCCGCTGGTGAAGTACTCCAGCAGCGGCACTTGGGGCGGGGTGGCCAGCCAACGGCTGGGGTTGCTGCATATCCCCACCGGCTGCCCGACCCCACCCCTGCTGCAAGACTTCGCCGACCTGTGCGCACGTCACTCCCAAAGTCTGATCGTCAGTGGCTCGGCCACCCCCAACCAGCCGCCACGGGAGCAGTTCGGTGACATGCCCAGCCAACCGTTGAAGGCCTTGTCCTCGCGCCGAAACGCCGCTTCCCGTGCCAAGGAGCCTCATTAAATGCCTTCATTGACCCTGGCACCGCTGCGCCGTGCAGGCGGCATGGCTCGCTCGCTGTTCATTTACTGGCGGCCGGGGCGGCAGCGCAGCCTGCAACGCCTTTATCGCCCCTTCATCGCGCCTGGCGACATTGCCTTCGATGTGGGTGCACATCTGGGAGATCGCAGCGCGGCATTTCAAGCCCTGGGGGCCAGGGTCATTGCTCTGGAACCCCAGCCAGCGCTAGCCAAGTGGTTTCAGCGCTTGCTGAAACGCCCTGACATCACCCTGCTGCCGCTGGCCGTGGGGCCTCAGCTCGGCGTCGCCGAGATCGCTATCAGCGAAGGCAACCCCACCCTGTCCACGCTGGCCAACGACTGGCGCCATCAGGTAGGCGAGCGCAACCCCGGCTTTCATCACGTGCGCTGGGAGCAGACTCTCCAGGTCGACATGACCACTCTGGACGCACTGATCGAACGTTATGGCACCCCGCGCTTTATCAAGATCGACGTGGAAGGCTTCGAGGCCGAGGTACTGCAGGGGCTCCATCACCCCGTTGCGGCCCTCTCCGTGGAGTTCGTGGCGGGCATGCTGGAGGTCAGCCACGCCTGCCTGGAAGAGATACAGCGGCTGGGGGAGTATCGCTTCAACGCCATTGCAGGCGAGCGCCGCCGATTCCTCTTCGAGCAGTGGCTAACCCCAGAGGCCATGCAACAATGGCTCGCCCAGGGAGCGGGACAGTTGGCGTCGGGGGATATCTACGCCTGCCGCCACGACCATCCGATACTCACCGACGCCTAGCACTCAGCCGTACCGATCACCCTTGAAGAGACTGTTATGGTTCATGAATGGCAACACCTGACCGCGCCCAAACTTCAGGCCCTGGCCCAGCGCCAGCCCATCGCCCTCATCACGCTGGGCGCCATCGAGCAGCACGGCACCCACCTGCCCCTGGGCACCGACCTAATGATCGGCGAGGGCCTGCAGGCGGCCATGCTGGCGCAGCTCCCCAACGACATCGAGGTGCTTTGTCTGCCCCCAATGGCCATCGGAGCCAGCGATGAGCACGCCAGCTTTTCAGGCACCCTGAGCCTGCCCGCCAGGCTGGCCATCGAGACGTTGGAAGCCTACGGCGACAGCATTGCCCGGGCGGGCATCCACAAGCTGGTGATGATCAACAGCCATGGCGGCAACAAGGCCGTGATGGACTTGGCGGCCCTGACTCTGCGCCAGCGCCACGCCATGCGCGTGGTCAAGGCGACCTATACTCGGCTGCCGCCGCTGGAAGGTGCCCTGGCCGCCGATGAGCTGCGTCATGGGCTGCACGGAGGGCTGCTGGAGACCTCGATGATGCTGCACCTGGCCCCCCAATGGGTAGACACCGAAGGGTATACGCCCACGCCCCCCGCCACGCCTCCCGAAGGTGGCCTGCTGGGCGCCGAAGGCAGCGCGGCCTATGCCTGGTTGGCAGAAGACCTGAGCCCCCACGGAGTGGCGGGCGATGCCCGTGGCGCCAGCGCCGACCTGGGCGAACGATTGGTGCGCCACTATGCGGGCCTGCTGGCCCGCGTAGTGGAAGAAACCGCTCGACTGCCCTCCCTGAACTGACTCTCTTGACCATAAAATGCCGCTGGCCGGGTGCTGGCTCAGCGGCAACGATTAAGTGTTCAGCGGTTGACGCCTGATGCTTCAGTGGCCACGGCTCTCCAGCACGTCGTCCAGAAAATGTCCGGCCCGGTTGGCCTTGGCACTCAGGTAGCGATGGTTGTGATCGGTCACGCTGCCATACAGGGCCTGACGCGAGACGACCTCGATCCCCCCTTCCCGCAGGGCCGCCATTTTCAGCGGGTTGTTGGTCAATAGCTGTACCTGATGAATCGACAGCGCATTGAGCATATCCACCGCCACCGCGTATTGCCGCTCATCATCGCCAAATCCCAACACCTGGTCGGCGTCCACGGTATCCAGGCCACTGTCTTGCAGGGTATAGGCGCGCAGCTTGTTGGCCAGGCCGATACCCCGCCCTTCCTGCGCCAGATACAGCAGCACGCCACCGCCCATCCCCTGGATATCGGCCACGGCATTACGCAACTGCTCACCGCAGTCACAGCGCAAGCTACCGAACAGGTCACCGGTCAAACAGGCAGAGTGCATGCGTAGCGGCACGGGGCCTTGCTGGGCTTCGGGCTGGCCGATCACCACTGCCACGTGCTCGCGCAGGCCATCGGGCTCGCGAAACAGCACGAAGCGGCTATGCGGCGCGTCTTCCAGCGGTATGCTGGCTTCACTGACCCGCTTGAGCATGCCGGGCGCACCGGCCAGGCACTGCAGGGCTTCTTCGGCACTGACTTCCAGCAGCTGCCCCTGGCGCACCTGCTCGGCCACGGCATGGCTGGCCTGCTCGCTCACGTCAGCGGTGAGGGCTGCAGGCACCAGCAGCGCCCGGCGCATCAGGGTGACGGCACCGCGCTCGGCCGCGCCTGCGGGTTTCAAGCCGCTCAGCAGCGCGCTCGAACGCGCCTGACCAGGCGCCAGGGCCAGCTGGTGCAGCTCATGCTCGCCGATCTGTTCGGCCAGTGGCAGGCAGGCAGCGTCGGCCTTGAGCGACAACCCCATGGCTTCCAGCCGATGGCGGGTCAACACCATGGCCGTACGCGAGCCCGATAGCGCCGCCAGCGCCGCTACCGAGCGGCTACCCTCCAGCGCCTGCACCAGCAAGCGCTGCTCACCACTGCGAATCACGACAGGTAAACCACGGCGAATATCAAAAATGGCGCGTTCAATGTGATACATGTAGGCCTCCGGATTGCCTAGTCGTCTGAACAAAGGTCACTTGCGTTGCGCTACCTGGCCCCGCATGATCAATGGGTGTATCCAATAGGGAAGCGTTATGCCCGACTCCAGTTCTTCTGCTCGATACTCCCCGGCCCTCAATGATGAGGCGGCCTGGGAATGGTTGATCGCGTTGAGTGCCACGGCACGGCGCATGACCGAGGCGTCTACTCTTCCCCCTGAGGCCCAGACGCCACAGGCCGCTGGGCCGGACGTTCAGCAGTGGCTCGATTGCCTGACCCCGCTGGCCGCCAGGCCCCAATGGGTGGTCGCGCAGCTGGGCCAGAGCCTGGATGGGCGTATCGCCACGGAAAGCGGCCATTCCCACTACATCAACGGCCCTGAAAGCCTGGTGCACCTGCACCGGCTGCGCGCCCTGGCCGATGCCGTGGTGGTGGGCGCCGGCACCGCTGCGGCCGACAACCCCCAGCTCACCGTGCGCCATGTCAATGGGCCCAACCCGGTTCGCGTGGTGCTGGACCCGCGCGGTCGCGTGCCCACCACCTTGGCGCTGTTTCAACCAGGCGACGTGGCGACGCTGCACATCACCGGGCCTCAGGTAGCCCCGCTGAATAGCGCTGCCGAGCAGTGCTGCCTGCCGCTGAATGCCCATGGTCAATTTCAGCCCCACGATGTCATTGCGCTGCTGGCAGAGCGCGGATTGCACCGCGTTCTGGTGGAAGGTGGCGGCATCACCATTTCCCAGTTCATCGAAGCCCAGGCCGTGGATCGCCTGCACCTGCTGGTGGCCCCGCTGTTGATTGGTTCGGGGCGGCCCGGGCTGGTGATGACCCCCATCGACACCCTGGAGCAGGCGCTGCGCCCCACGATGCGCTCGTTCCGATGCGGCGCCGACACGCTGTTCGACGTCGAGCTGCGCCGCTCCTGACGCGGCAGCCCCCATGGCCCCTTCACTCGAAGAGGCCGGGGAGCTTGCCGGGCTCGCTTGGCCGCGCCGAGCCAGTGCCACGGGAATACCCGGCAGGCTGGACAGCAGCACCAGCACGCCATACGCCAGCGAAATGGCCACGCCCTGCGCAGGCGGCATGCCCACCAGCATCCATAAACCTGCTGCGGCGCCTTCGCGTACGCCCCACCCGGCTACCGAGAGCGGCACCAGCATGGAAAGCAGCAGCACCGGTGCCAACGCCAGCAGTTCAAAGGCAGGTATCGGACTGCCAATGGCCCTGGCCGCGCACAGCATGACCACGCCATAGCTGATCACGATGGTCAGCGACGAGCTCAGTTGCAGGGGCCATACGCGACGCTGAAACAGCCCACGACGCAGGTCGCGCCCCAGGCTTTGGCACCAGCGCGGTAGCGCCAGCCGTTGGCGACGCACCCAATGTATCAATAGCGCAAGCCCCGCCATGCCCAGCAGGGCACCAGCCGCCAATGACATCAACACCACAGGCCCCAGCGCAGCGTGCCACATTGGCGATGCCAGCAGTGCTGCCAGCGTGAGCAGCGCCACGGCCACCTGACCAGACGCGCGCTCGATCACCACCGCTCGCCAGGCGCTGCCACGGGAAGTGGCCTGGCCCGCATGGCGATGCGCGCGCCCGGCATCTCCCAGCACCCCGCCTGGCAGCAACTGATTGACCAACAGCGCCAGGTAGTATTCACGCAGGGCGTAGCCAAAACGCAGCGGCACGCCGATCAGCCCCGCCGTAAGCTGCCAGCGCCACGCACTGAGCATGACCTGCAGCACGCTGATGGCCAGCGCCAGAACCATCCAGCCCAGCGAGAAGCGCTGCACTTCGGCCATGATATCGGCAGGTTCGACCCACAAGGCAACCGCCAGCAGCAGCATGCCGCTGACCAGGCAACGTCGTACCCAGGGCGCACGCCAGCCGCGCGCGAACACCTTGCTACCCCGCCACCGCTGGCAGTGCCAGCAGATCGTGATGGCCTACCCACACACCCCATTGGCCACGCTCCACGGCGTCCAGCCTGGCCGTGCGCCATTCGGCAATACGCGTGGCCGCTTCCGGCGCCTGCTCCGTGGCGGCGGCGGCCCAGCCCTCTATCAGCGAGCGAATCAGCGGCTCATGGGTGGTGTCTCCTGCGGCCAGTTGCCAGGGCGTGGCAGCCTCTTCAAGGCTATACCCCTGGCGCTTGAGCGCCTCCGCGAGCGCCGCATGGGCGTGGCCTCCCAGCGCCTCGCCCAGCCCCTTGTCACGCTGCTGGTGGGCATTGAACAGGCCGCGTACGAAGCGATCTTCGGGGTGATCGAGTGGCTGGTGCTCCGCATCGATGAAGCGCCACTCCCCCGTCACGCTGAGACTGACCAGCAGCGCCTGCCGCTGCTCGGCGCACTGGGCGGCCAGCGCATCGAGCCACGGCTGGGAGACCAGATCGATGAGCGCCGAGGCACTGACCACATCGGCTTCCAGCAAGGCAGGGTGCGCCAGCGTCGCCAGCGAGGTGCAGTGGGTTGCCACCTGGACGGGCTGGCCACGGGCATCGTGGAGCTGCATGGCACGGCCACGGGCTTCCTCGAGCAATTCAGGGTCGTGGTCGAACAATGCCCAGCGCTGAGGAACGCTCAGCCGGGGCACCAAAAACTGTACGTTGCTGCCCCGCCCACAGCCCAAATCTGCCAGGGTGACGCTGTCACGGTTGGCCAGCCAGGCATTCAAACCTGCCACCAGCGCGCTGCTGCGCGACTGGCTATCCACACGCTCGCGCTGGCTGAGCCAACTGGATGCAAACTGGCTGCCTGCGGGCATGTTCGGCGCGGCTCCCATGTTCAGCGCGCTGGCAAACTGGGCACCCGCCGCCTGCCAGTCATTGAGTTCTCCGCGTGCGACCGCAGCGCCTGCCCGCAGCGCCGTGCGTAGCGTCTGGTCGCGACAGAACTGCTCCAGCGCCGCCTGCAATGCGGGCACATCGCCAGGCGCAACGCTCAAGCCAGCGCCTTCGGGTAGCGTATCGCTCAGGGCGCCACCGGTGGTGGTGATCACGGGCAGGCCATGGGCCAAAGCTTCGGTCACCACCATGCCGTAACCTTCGTACCAGGAAGGCAGTACCAGCGCGTGAGCCCGGTGATAGGCAGCTTCCAGGGTGGCGGCATCACACTCACCGTGCAGCGCGATGCGCTCGCCCAGGTGGTGCTCTTCCACGCGCTGGCGGACGCTGGCGCTGAACTCGGCGTCTCGCTCGGCACCATAGCAGTCACACTGCCAGGGCAGATGGGTCAGCCCTGCCAGCGCCTTCACCAGCACATCCTGCCCTTTGCGCGGCGTCAGGGTGGCAACGCACAGCAAGCGCAGGGGGTCACCCTCACGCGGCGCCGGGCTGATAGGGGCATGCGCCACGCCAGGCTCCACCACGCTGATCGGCGCAGTGAGCGGCACGGCGTACTGCTCGGCCAGCGCCTTCAAGCGCCGCGCGGTGAAACGGCTGGTCACGATGATACGCGCCACGCAGCCAAGCCCCGTCAGCTCACTGCGGTGCAGATGCTGCTGCTCATCGCTGGACAGCCCCTGCTCATCCCCCAGCGGGTGATGCAGCAGCGCGGTCAGGTCCAGCCTGTCGGCATGTCGTGCGACCACGTCGGGCAGCGCGCCTACGGCCAGGCCATCTAGAATCACTCGGGCGCCTGACGCCTGCTGCTCCAGCGCGTGGGCCAGGGCGCTCGCCGCGACCTCATCGGCCAGCGGGAAGCGCCCTTCCAGGCCCACCACCGTCACCTGGAGGCCCTGCTCGCGCAGCGCCTCCACGATGCGGGCATCATAAAGATAACCGCCGGTACGCTGACCAGGGTCGCCGGCCACGATCAGGGTAAATCGTTGGCTCATAGCTCGCCTTCGTAGCTTGCCCAGGCCACATGGGATTCATGCAGCTTGATTTCCATGCGGGTCAGCCCCTTGGCGGTCTCTCCCATCCTGCCGCCACGAATCGCTTCGGCCAGCTGATCGAAAATCACCTTGGCCATGAATTCGGTGGTGGTGTTCTGGCCGGTAAACTCGCTCACCTCGTCCAGGTTGCGGTAGTTGTATCCCGCCAACACTTCCTTGACGGTTTCACTGGCCAGCCCGATATCGATGACCAGCCCATCCTCATCCAGCGCAGGGCGCTGAAAGATGACATCCACCACATACGTTGCCCCATGGGTACGCTGCGCAGGGCCGAAGATATCCCCTTTGAAGCTATGGGCAATCATGAAATGGTCGCGAACACATAAACGGTACATGGCAACTCCTTGGGTTATTCAGGTTCATCCTGAACGGGGTAACGAATGCGATGGCACAATGCCTTGCTGCCCGGGCCAAACAACGCCGGCGCCAAGGCAGGCAAGTCCATGAAATTGCTCTCACCGCTGATCAAGACATCCAGCGTCGGATCAGCCAGCAGGCGCAACGCCAGGGCCAGGCGACGCTGGTAGTTCCAGCGAGGTTGCAGCTTGGCAGGCAGCTGGCCCACCTGGCTGGCGCGCAGGGTCAAACGTTGGGAATGGAACGCGCCGCCCAGGGGCAGCGCCACGTCACCCTCCCCGAACCAGCTCATTTCGATCACGCGCCCTTCCTGGCCCACCAATGACATGGCCAGGCGAAGGCCCTCAGGATGACCGCTGGCATGAATCACGCAATCCTGATCCGCAGGGGCCTGCTCCGGCAGGGCAAACGGCACCCCCAGGGCATCGGCCAACGCCTCACGCTCGCCATTGATATCGATGAGCTGCACCTGCACCCCAGCAATACGCGCGCACAGGTAAGCCACCAGCGCACCCACGACGCCGCCGCCCACGACACATACCCGTTCACCCAGCATGGGGTTGGCATCCCATACGCCGTTGATGGCGGTTTCCATGTTGGCGGCCAGCACCGCCCGGTAAGCCGGTACGTCAGCGGGCACCGGCACCACCATGGTGGCCGGGACGATATAGCGGTCCTGGTGGGGGTGAAGACAAAATACGGTCTGGTCGACCAGCGCCTGAGGGCCATGGGTCACGCGGCCTACACTGCAATAACCATATTTGACAGGGCCAGGGAACTCCCCCACCTGAAAGGGCGCGCGCATACGCTGGGTCTCGCTGCTCGGCACACGGCCATGAAACACCAGCGACTCGGTGCCTCGACTGACGCCGCTGTAAAGCGCACGCACACGCACATCGTTCTGGCCCATGGCAGGGAGAGATTCGGACTGGATTGCACCGTGGCCTGGGCGGGTGACCCAAAAGGCCTGAGCGGTATCAGGCACTGACATGACATTTCCTTATCGTTGAAGCGCAAGTTCCCTGCGTTGACCCAAGCCTTTGCAAGAGTTGGCGACTTTTCAAGGGCTAACCTATAGCTTAGCTTAGAAAAGAAAACGGTCTATTAACGTTTATTAACCTTCGTGACGCGGCTCGACAGCCGACCACGAAAGCACAAGCAGCGCACCATATCTATACAACAATGATACATTGATAAATTATTGCACCACTAATTTCAACTGCGGATGACGATGCCGCTTCGAGAGCCTTCATGCCCCCAGCCTCACACACTTCGGAATCGCCACGCTTCAATCGGCTTCATAGCGGCCTGGAGCTGCTGCTGGGGGGCCTGTTACTGGGCGGTTTGGGATGGCTCATGGGTCCGCTCATGGCGAGTGCCGCCAACTGGTGGTCAGCCGTCGGCTTATATGCCGTGATGAGCGCGCTAGTGCTGTTGTTTTGGCCCTACGGTGCGCTGGGCTGGGCGAATAGAGTCACCCTCGGGCGTGGTGTACTGGTGGCACTGGTGGCTGGCGCCCTGGTGGGCGGCGCCTTTCAACAGGCCATTGGGCTATGGCTGGGTGTCGCCGTGATTGCCCTGCTGCTGGACGGCGTGGACGGCTGGATTGCCCGCCGCACCCACAGCCACTCGCCCTTTGGCGCACGCTTTGACATGGAGCTGGATGCCCTGCTGATCCTGCTATTATGCCTGGCCCTGATGCGCGCAGAAGCCCTGGGCTCCTGGGTATTGCTGATTGGCGCAATGCGCTATGGCTTCGTGGCAGCAGGATGGCTGCTGCCTTGGCTAGAGGCGCCGTTGTACGACAGCTTCCGCCGTAAACTGATCTGTGTCTGGCAGGTCACGGCACTCCTGTTGGCACTGACTCCCTTCACCTCCCCCCTTTACGCCAGCCTGCTGGCCCTGGGAGCCCTGCTCAGCCTGGCTTACTCCTTTGGGGTAGACGTATGGTGGCTGTATCGACGGCGCCGCACGACCACGGGCTGATTGCCATGCGGCGCCATTCCGCTGCGAGCGATAAAGATATCGCAAAATATAATTATGGAATAAGAGCATTGATTTAATATTCTTTTCACGAATATCAAATCACATATGGACTGGGTAACGCTCGCTATGAACTTACAGCAACTGCGCATCGTGCGTGAGACGGTACGCCAGCATTTCAACCTGACCGAGGCTTCCAACGCCCTTTTCACCTCGCAATCTGGTGCCAGTAAACATATTCGGGATCTGGAAGAAGAGCTCGGCGTCGAGCTTTTCGAGCGCCGTGGCAAACGCATTCTTGGGCTTACCATTGCGGGCAGTACGCTGATGGACTTCATCGAGCGTATCCTGCTCGATGTCGAAAACCTCAAGCGCTCGGCCCATCAGCTCACCCACGAAGACCAGGGCAGCCTGGCCATTGCCACGACCCACACCCAGGCACGCTATGCGTTACCACCGATCATTGCCCGTTTCAAACAGGCCTTTCCCAAAGTGCATCTCGAGCTTCATCAGTGCAGTCCGGAAGAGATCGTCTCGCTGCTCAAAGCGGGCAAGGTGGATATCGGTATCGCCACAGAGGCACTGCACGAGGAGGGGCAGCTGTTTGCCTGTTTCCCGTTCTACCATTGGTACCATGGAGTCGTGGTGCCTGAGGAACACCCCCTCAACGATGGCCTGCCGCTCACCCTGGCACGCATTACCGAGCACCCGATCGTGACCTACCATGAAGGCTTCACTGGCCGAGCACGCATTGATACCGCCTTTTCTGCAGCGGATGTGTACCCGGACATCGTGCTTACCGCGCTGGATGCAGACGTCATCAAAACTTACGTAGAGCTGGGAATGGGCGTTGGGCTCATTGCCTCCATGGCGTACCACGAGCAGCGCGATCAAGGATTGAAACTCCTGGATGCAAGCGCCCTCTTCCCTCGCAATACCACCTACCTGGCCCTGCGCCGTGGCCACTTCCTGCGTGGATATGCCTATCAGTTCTTGAAACTCTGCCGCGAAAACCTGGACGAAGAGACGGTTCAGCGCGTGTTGGCAGGGCGGCCCCTTTAATCACAAAAAAATATAAGCAATCCGTTTTTTATTGGTTAATTTGCATAACGACTCTCCCTTACGCTGTGTTCATCAACACCATTGATCGACACAACAAACGATCATCATGATCATCCTGGGAGCCGCAAACATGCCAACCTTGTCATTCCGTCAAACGTTTTCCAACGCACACCCGCTGACCAAACTGGCCGCCGCTGTACTGTTCAGCAGTGCAGTGGTCGCCGGCGTGATGGTCAGCAGCCCCAGCCATGCGCAAAGCGACCGCGTCGAGCTGCTCAACGTCTCTTATGACCCTACCCGCGAGTTCTATCGCGAGTACAACGATTTATTCAATACGTATTGGCAAACCGAGCACGACCAGACTGTCACGGTTCGCCAATCCCACGGCGGCTCAGGCTCACAAGGCCGTGCCATTATTGATGGTATTGATGCAGATGTTGCAACACTTGCTCTTGCCTACGATATCGATGCACTTCATGAGCGCGGAAATCTGATACCGCAGGATTGGCAGTCGCGCCTACCCAATAACAGCTCGCCCTACACCTCCACCATTGTGTTGCTGGTTCGTGATGGCAACCCAAAGAACATCCAGGATTGGGATGACCTAGCACGTGAAGACGTAGAGGTCATTACCCCTAATCCGAAAACATCAGGTGGTGCACGGTGGAACTTCCTGGCGCTATGGGGTTATGGATTAGCGCAGTTCGATGGTGATGAAGAGCAGACTTACGAGTTCGTTCGTCAAGTTTACGAAAACGTTCCCGTGCTGGATCCTGGTGCCCGTGGCGCAACTAACACCTTCGTACAACGTCGTTTGGGGGACGTTTTCATCGCTTGGGAAAACGAGGCCATCCTATCTGTAGAGCAGTTGGGCGCAGGTGATTACGAAATTATCGTGCCATCCTTAAGTATTTTGGCAGAACCACCTGTCACCATCATTGACACCAATGTGGACCGAAAGGGCACACGAGAAGTCGCTGAGGCTTATTTGGAACATCTCTATTCGGATGAAGCGCAGCACCTAGCGGCTAAACATTATTATCGCCCTAGCAATCAGGAAATTTTGGCCGAGTACAGCGAAGAATTCCCAGGGCTAGAGCTTTTCACGATTGATGACGTCTTTGGTGGCTGGCAAGAAGCCCAACCACGCTTCTTTAACGATGGCGGTGTCTTCGACGACATTCTTGCAGCGATCAACACCCAATAATCGCGTTTGACCAATCTGCCAGGGGGTTTATGCCTCCTGGCATTTTAGTGGGAAGCCTATATGTCGATCACCGTAGTTAAACGCCGAGTCATTCCCGGGTTCGGTATTACCATGGGGTTCACCCTGCTCTATATGGGCCTGGTGTTTCTGATCCCCGTAGGTGCCTTTTTGTTATACACCACGACCATGAGCTGGGACACCTTCTGGAGCGCCATTACCCAGCGCCAGGTCGTGGCCTCCTACAAACTTTCGTTTGGTGGATCACTCATTGCCGCGACCATCAATCTGGTCTTCGGGGCGCTTCTTGCCTGGGTATTGGTACGCTACCGCTTTCCAGGCAAACGGCTCATCGATGCCCTGGTCGACCTGCCTTTCGCTCTGCCGACGGCGGTTGCAGGCATCGCACTCGTCACCCTCTATGCCAGTACCGGCTGGGTGGGCCAATACCTGGACGTGTTCGGTATTCGCGTTGCCTACACGCAGCTGGGGGTCATCATTGCATTGACCTATATCGGCTTGCCCTTCGTGGTGCGTACGGTGCAGCCCGTGCTGGAGGACCTGGAAGCCGAGTTGGAAGAAGCATCAGCGAGCCTGGGGGCCGACCGGCTCACCACGATTCGTCGCGTGATCTTCCCCGCGCTGTTTCCAGCCCTGTTGACCGGCTACGCGCTGGCGTTTGCACGCGCCTTGGGAGAGTACGGTTCCGTCGTGTTCATTTCGGGGAACATCCCCTTTCGCACTGAAATCACACCGCTTCTCATCGTCGCGAAAACCGAACAGTACGACTACCACGGCGCTGCTGCCATCGGCACGGTAATGCTGGTGGCCGCTTTTCTGATGCTGCTGGTCATCAACGGCCTGCAGTGGTGGACAAGCCGACGCCATGGATAAAGGAGCCTACGACGTGGCCACATCAAGCACTGTAATAGATACCAACGACACCATTGCCAAACGCTGGCGCAGAGCCACCGAAGAGCCTGCCTGGATACGTGTCACCTTGATCACGATCTCGCTGATCTTCGTGGCGCTATTTCTGTTGCTGCCTCTCTCGGTCGTGCTTTATGGCGCCTTCGAGCGAGGCATCAGCGTGTGGTACGACGCCATTCGCGATCCCGATGCCATGTCAGCCATCCGCCTGACCCTGTTGATCGTCGCGATCGTGGTGCCCCTCAATACGCTGTTTGGCGTGGCGGCCGCTTGGGCCATTGCCAAATTCGAGTTCAGAGGCAAGCCCATCCTGATCTCGCTGATCGATATGCCTTTTGCCATTTCACCCGTGGTGGTCGGGTTGATCTTCGTCATCCTGTTTGGTTCACAGGGCTGGCTGGGGCCGTGGCTGTCAGCCCATGACCTGCGCATCATCTTTGCCGTCCCCGGCATCGTGATCGTGATTGCCTTTGGCACCCTGCCCTTCATCGCACGCGAGCTGATTCCGCTCATGCAACAGCAGGGAAAAGAGGAAGAAGAAGCCTCCCTGACGCTGGGAGCCAACGGTTGGCAAACCTTCTGGCACGTGACACTGCCCAATATCAAATGGGGCCTTATTTATGGCGTGATTCTGTGTAATGCACGCGCCATGGGCGAATTTGGCGCTGTCGCGGTGGTGTCGGGACGCATCCGTGGTGAAACCAACACCATGCCGCTGCATATCGAAGTGCTTTACAACGAATACATGTTCACCGCGGCCTTTGCCGTCTCTTCTCTGCTCACGGGCCTGGCCCTGGTCACCATTGCGATCAAGAGCGCGGTGGAGTGGCAAGAAGAACGTCGGCAGCGGCTTGCCGCCGCCTGAACCACGAACGCTTACGTTACAAGAGACGACACATGAGCATAGAGATCGATCACGTCAACAAGCACTTTCGCGACTTCGTGGCCGTAGACAACGTCAGCCTGACCTTTCGCGATGGTGAGCTGACCGCCCTGCTGGGCCCTTCGGGTTCGGGCAAGACCACCCTGCTGCGGATCATTGCAGGACTGGAGCAGCCAGACACCGGCAGAATCCGCTTTCACGGTGAAGACACCACAGACCTGCACGTCAGTGAACGAGGCGTAGGCTTTGTTTTCCAGCACTACGCCCTGTTCAAGCACATGACCGTGTTTCAAAACGTTGCCTATGGCTTGACGGTACGCCCTCGGAAAACGCGACCCAACAAAGCCGAGATCAAACAGAAAGTCATGCGGTTGCTTGAGCTGGTACAGCTCGATTGGACGGCACACCGCTATCCTCATCAGCTCTCGGGTGGCCAGCGCCAGCGGATTGCACTGGCGCGTGCTCTGGCGGTAGAGCCTAAAGTACTGCTACTCGATGAACCGTTTGGCGCCCTGGATGCCAAAGTGCGCGCCGAGCTGCGCCGCTGGCTGCGTCGATTACACGACGATATCCACGTGACCAGCGTGTTCGTGACCCATGACCAGGAAGAGGCGCTGGAAGTCTCAGACCGGGTTGTTGTAATGAACAAAGGCCGCGTAGAGCAGGATGGTTCACCAGAAGACGTGTACGACCACCCGGCCAATCCGTTCGTCTATCAGTTCCTGGGCAACGTCAACTTGTTCCATGCACGTGTGCATGATGGCATCGCCAAGATCGGGGAGGTACACCTGCCCGCTCCAGAGTTCGAAGGGTACAAAAACGAGCAGGGGCAAGCCTACGTTCGGCCACACGAAATCGAGGTGTTCGCGGGATCGGAACATGCAGACGCCCTGCATGCCAAGATAGAACTGGTATCGGTCGTGGGGCCCACCGTGCGGCTTGAACTACGCACGGATAACAGCGAAACCCTCGTACATGCCGAACTCAGCAAACACCGCTACCGCTCGCTGGGCCTTCAACAGGGGGGCGATGCCTGGATCCGTCCTACTTACAGCCGCGTGTTCCTGCCTGATGAACGTGTTTCAAACGGTTAAGCGCCTGGCAAATCAGTGCGTTCGCGGGTGGCTCAAACCCCCGCGAACGACACTTCGCGTGTCAGCCCATTCGCGGCCTCCCAAGCCACCGCGTGCATCATGGTTCGGCCCACGGGACATCATGGACTGGATCGATGGGCCATAACGGCGTCAGGCAGTGCGTTCGCTCAAGCGACGAAGCACCATTTTGCGCCCCCACTCCGTCACTCCCCCCGCAAGCAGCCCCCAGAAAGGATTGACCCACACCGTCAGTGCAGCCGTCACCACGATGACCGGCACACACGACGCTCTACAGTCAAACAAACGCTTTGTGATGGCCAACTGCCAGGCAGTCACCAGCAGCAATGCCCCCAAACCTGCCATCGGTATGGAGGACAGTAATGTCAGGCCCACATTGCCCGGCAGCACCACCAACCCCAACAGCAGCAAACCAAGCATCAATGGCGCTCCCCCACTGCGCGCCCCAAAACGGTAATGCGCAGTTACGCCGCCGGCACCGTGGCACATGGGAAAAGCACCCAGTGGCGTCAACAGTGTATTGGCCAACCCACTGGTCACCGACAAACGTGCAGGAGTCACATGAGCAGCACGATCACCAAAATGATCGCTAGCCAACAAGGCCGTCAACAGAATGGCATTTGTAAACGTCAGGGATAGCTGCGGCAGTACGAGGCTAAAGAGCGCTTCGTGCAACTCCGACATGGAAGGCAGTGAAGGTACAGCCACCCAGCCCATGCCATCAGGCTCGATCATGACTCCCGATTCCCCCAGCAGGTATGCCAACCCCGTAGCGGCCAAAAGCGCGATGAACACGGCTGGCCAACGGGTGAACGTCATCAGCCCGACGAGTAACACTAGCGTGGCCCCAGCCACCCAGGGTGCTGACGCCATCAAGCCCAGACTCATCGTGCCCAACATGATCCCAAGGCCCAGCTGCAAACCCGCCAACACAGATTGAGGCACCAGGCGAGCCACTTTGCTGATCCAGCCCGTCAACCCTAACACCAATAGCGTGATGCCCATGATGACACCGGCAGCCGCCAGGCTGGACGGCGCCAAGCCTGCCGTCAACAGGGCCGCCGCCACTGCTTTCATGGGCTGAACAGGGATGGGAAGCCGATAATAACCGGCAGTGAACAGGTAAAAGAGAGCAAAGCCCAGCAGCACTGGCCCAGGGGCCATGCCCGCAATCGCAATCGCACCCAACATCAGCGGCAGCAGCGTTCCCATGTCCCCCAGGGCGCCACTGAACTCGCGAAGCGTCAATACGACGTTCTCACCGCGCGATGTCATGCTGTTGCTGCTGTCTTTCATATATGTCGCCTGATGGAAATGGCCAAACATACAATAGCTCAAGGCAGCCGTTGAAGGGATATGGAAAGCCAACAGCTCGCTAGGTAGACATGTCAGCGCACCATGCCCCAGCGCTTCACCGTCAGGCGCTCGACGTTATCGAAGAAGATGTTTTCCACCAGCAGGCCAATCACAATGACGACGACCAAACCTGCGAAGACGTTATCGGTGTAAAGCTCGTTACGGTTCTGGAAAATGTACCAGCCAAGGCCACCTTTGCCTGACGACGCACCAAACACCAGCTCGGCGGCGATCAGGGTACGCCAGGCAAACGCCCAGCCAATTTTCAACCCGGCCAGCAAGGCAGGCAGCGCCGCGGGAATCAGAATGAACGCCACATAGCGCAATCCCTTGAGACCATAATTGCGCCCGGCCATGCGTAGCGTTTCTGACACACCTTGAAAGCCTGCGTGAATATTGATCGCCATGGCCCACAGCACCGAGTGCACCAACACGAAAATCAAGCTGGCCTCGCCCAGGCCGAACCAGAGCAGCGCCAGCGGCAACAGGGCAATGGCGGGCAGCGGGCTAAACATGGACGTCAAGGTGGTCAGCAAGTCGCGACCAATACGGGTGGACACCGCCAATGTCGTCAACGCCAAGGCCAGAAATGCGCCTAGCGCAAAGCCTTTCAGCAGTACGCTCAGCGATGCCCCCACCCTTGCCAGCAACACGCCTGATGCCAATCCATGCCAAAGGGCACTCGCGGTTTCCATGGCACTGGGAAGCATCAGCGGATTGTTCTGCACCCTGGCCACCACCTCCCAAGCGGCCACCAATAACAGCAGAATGACGGTTTTACGCACCACGCTCTGATCCCATAGTCGTTGACCAGCGCTGCGCGTGACTTTCAAATCGCGTTCATCGACAGGCGGCAAGTCAAAGAAGCGATCAGCATGTGGGTCGATGGAACCACGCAGGTCATGTACGCTCATGTGGATCTCCTGAGGCCGTCGTCTCTCCCAGAACGGGAATAGCACTTTCTTTACCCAGTACGTCGACTTGAAATGATTGGCTATCGGGGTATTTGATGCCCGCGCCCGTATTCAGCGCCACCACGCGTTCATGAGTGCCGATCTCGCCGAGCGTGCTCAACTCCCTGGCAGCGGCAAGCACGGCAGCGCCCTCGGGACATACGAAGGTGCCCTCCAATTGAGCTGCTCGGGTTTGCTCCCAGCGAATGGCCGTTTCACTCACCGCAATGGCACGCCCACCAGTGGCATACAGGGCATCCAACACCAGAAAATCCCCCAACGCCTTCGGTACGTTGATACCAAACGCATGGGTATGGCTGCGCTCCCAGAACTCGGATACCCGAGCGCCTTCTTGCCACGCCTTGACGATGGGCGCACAGCCACTGGCTTGCACGGCAATCAAGCGCGGCAGCTTGCCGGTCACCCAACCCAGTGCTTGAAGCTCCTGCAAGGCTTTATAGATACCGATGAGCCCAACGCCACCGCCCGTGGGGTACAGAATCACATCGGGCAGTTGCCAACCGAGCTGCTCGGCCAACTCCAGGCCCATGGTTTTCTTGCCCTCGATGCGATACGGCTCTTTGAGCGTGGAAGCATCGTAATGACCGGTGGCGTTTACCCACTCCGCAATTTGTTTGCCCGAATCACTGATCACGCCATCGACCAGCGTTAGACGGGCGCCTGCTGCAGCGCACTCCTGGCGCGTAATAAAGGGGGCATCCAGTGGCATGCTGATGGTGGCCTTGATGCCTGCCCGAGCGGCATATAACGACCACGCGGCACCCGCATTGCCATTGGTTGGCATGGCCAGGTGCGTCACCCCCAATTCTTTGGCGCGGGAAATGCCCACCGCCGCCCCTCGCGCCTTGAACGACCCCGTGGGTAACAAGCCTTCGTCTTTCATGACCAGATTATTCAGGCGCATGTCGGCACCCAGTGAAGGCAACTCGATCAGCGGTGTGACCACTTCCCCCAAACTGACGATGGCACTTGGTGTCGTCACGGGCAGCAGCTCGTGATAACGCCACAGGTTCCAGGGGCGCAGGGCAAGCGCCTCCTTCGACCATGAACGCCCAAGCGCCTCGAGGTCATAGCGCACCAGTAGCGGCGAGCCACACTGGCAAAGCTGTTGAACGTGCTGATGGGCGTACTCGGCCGCGCAGCGCGGGCAGTAAAGCCCTTCCACATAGCTGTAACGCACGGTCGTGGAAGACGTGACCTGGGTCTCTTCCACAGGATTGGCTAACACACTCATGGCGCCACCTCATGTTCGAATAGCAGCCGATGAATGGTTTGCGTGCGCGCTTTCGTGGCTTCGCTGCCCAGGCTGTGCAAGCTATCGTCAGCGCAGCCCAGCTCGGCGCGCACTCGACCGGGATGGGGCGACAACAGCAACACTCGGTTGCCAATGACTTGTGCCTCTTCGATTGAATGGGTCACGAACAGCAGCGTAAAGCCCTCTTGCTCCCACAGGGCCAGCAACTCTTCCTGCATCTTGCGCCGAGTGAGCGCATCGAGCGCTGCAAAGGGTTCATCCATCAGCAATATCCGTGGCCGCATGGCCAGCGCACGGGCAATGGCCACGCGCTGTTTCATGCCACCGGAAAGCGTGTGCGGGTAGGCATCGGCAAACTGCCTCAGTCCGACTTTATCCAGTGTTTCCAGCGAACGTGACTCCGCCGCCTTGCGGCCCAACGTGCGAGAGGCCAGCAGTGGGAACATGACGTTCTGTTTGACGGTCTTCCAGGGCGGTAGCTGATCAAACTCCTGAAACACCACGATGCGGTCGGGGCCAGGGCCATGCAAGGTATGACCATCCAGGCGAATACTGCCCTCCACAGGGGTAAGAAAGCCCGCGATGGCCTTGAGCAGCGTAGACTTGCCACAGCCCGAAGGCCCCAGCAGTACGAACCGGTCACCTTCCTGCACGTTGAAGCTCACCTGCTGTGTGGCTTTCACGACATGCTGACGCGTGCGGTATTCCAAAGTGACGTTATCGACTTCCAGCCTGGGGGCTGCAGCGGCAACAGGTGTTTTCGTTGGGGAGTAAGCCTCACGACCCAGAGAGGCCTCACCCAGCACATGGCGTTTACGCAGTGCAATCGACATCAGCTCCCCTCCCAAGCGTGGATATCATCGAAGAAGTAGTCCTGCCATGAGGTGGGCTCATTACGTATCGCGCCGACCTCAAACAGAAACTCTGCCAGAGGGAAGGTGTTGTGGGGCACCAGCGAGAAACTCACTTGCTCATCGGTAATGATCGATTCCAGAAAGTCGATATCCAGCTGCGTGCCGCTCAAGCGCTGATAGATGTGCGCCGCTTCGCGAGGGTCTTCTTCTATGAAGGTTCTGGCCTCTTCCAGGGCCTCCAGAAACGCTGCGTAGACCTCAGGGTTGTCAGCGCGAAATGCCTCCGTGGCATACAGAACGGTAGGTGAAATCGGCCCGCCCATGATCTCGTACGAATCGGTGATCTTGTGCACGCCTTCATGTTCGAGCGCTTGATACTGGAAAGGGATCGCTGAGAAGTGGGTGTTGATTTCAGTGCCACCGCTAATCAAGGCAGCCGTGGCATCGGGATTGGGTAACGCCACGGTGTTGCCTTCCAACCGATCGAACTGATCATTGCCGAAGGCATCCACCACCGCCTTTTGCAAAAAACGTGACTGCACCGATACGCCGACGGCAGGCACGGCAATGCGGTCTCGCTCGCTAATGTCGGCCAGCGTGCGTATCTCAGGGTTGTTGGTGATCAGGAAATTGGGAAACTCGCCCAGCGACGCCACGCCTTTGACATTCTGATTGCCATGGGTTCGGTCCCACACGGTCAACAGCGGCCCAACGCCCGCCCCGGCAATATCGATACTGCCCGACAACAGCGCATCGTTGACCGCTGCCCCCCCTGACAGCTGCAGCCACTCAACGTCTACGTCTACCCCTCGCTCGGCAGCGTATTTTTCGATCAGCGACTGGTCACGGGCAACATGCAGCAAGAGGTAGGTAATGCCGAACTGCTCGGCAATACGCAGCGGTTCGGCGGCAAACACCGGAGACGCCGTTGCCAAGGAGGCGGCCAATAGGGTGCGTGATACGCCAACGGCAGAAAACAGTCGTTGTTTCATGAAAGTGCTCCAAGCCAAGTGATGGATGGCACCACCTTAACGAGCGGCTGGCATCATCAGAAATGACTCTTTTAAGCACGCTTATCACTCCCTGGCTGAAAACGTTATTCAAAAAAACGCCATGTGCGTCGTATAAAAACGTTAGCCGATTTTGTTATTTGGAAATCTCTTCAAGGGTCTTCAATAGTGTCACGACAGCAACGCAACTCTTTTCAAAACGACGCTTTTCAAAATGACGCTTTTCAAAACGATGCTTTTCAAAAAAAGGCTCGGCCACCTACGCCAGGAGACTAACCACATGCTGACTAATCGAAATAAAAACACTGGCCTGTCGGTACGCCCACTCAGTGGTCATATTGGCGCAGAAGTCGAAGGGCTCGACGCAGCACACCTCGACCAAGAGGGATTTTCCACACTCAAAGCGCTGTTTCTGGAGTACCAGGTCTTGATACTGCGCAATCAAGTGCTTACCCGAGACCAGCATATTGCCTTGGGCAAGCGCTTTGGCGAGTTGCATATTCACCCCATGGCCAAGGCTCCCGAGGGATACCCAGAGATATTCCCCATCGAAGCCGATGCCAACTCCTCGAATGACCCCAAAGCCATTCGCAGCGGCAAGCGTGCTGTCAACGGCGGGCACTGGCACTCGGATGTTTCCTGCGACGAAGAGCCGCCGCTGGGCAGTTTGTTATACCTGCGCGAAGTTCCCGCACGAGGTGGAGACACTCTGTTCAGCAGTGGCTATGCTGCTTACGAAGCGCTTTCTCCCGCCCTGCAGCGTTTTCTGGAGGGCCTCACCGCTGTTCACTCAGGAGAGGCAACCTACCGCCTGCACTATGGCAATCAAGCGGCCAAAGACCGTAGCCAGTTCGGCTTCAACAATGGGGCCACCTACCCGGAGGCCATTCACCCCGTGGTACGGACACACCCGGAAACAGGCCGCAAAAGCCTGTTCGTCAACCGTGGCTTCACCCGGGAAATCGTGGAGCTTGGCCATGCCGAAAGCCAAGCCTTGCTGGCGTTTCTCTACCAGCATCAAGAGGCCCCCGAATGGACCGTGCGTTTGAACTGGACACCCAACAGCCTGGCCATCTGGGATAATCGTTGCACTCAGCACCGCGCTATTTTCGACTACGCTGGGCAAGCACGTCGCGGTGAGCGAGTGACGATAAAAGGTGATCGCCCCTTCTTTGCCTCTGCACTTCCCACCATTGAGTGGGGGTTAGCGGGCTAATCTGACACGCTCAGCCCTGAACCAAGCACGATGAGAGCGGACTGTTCATCGTGCTTGGCCTTTTCTTCGTTTCAACCTGCCTGCAAGATTAATAAACACCAACAAAATAAGCTGACATTCATATTCTTAGCCAAGGCTATATTTATTACTTAACGCAAACTTTATTTTTTAATCACGCGCTTGTTATCACTCTAAAACCTGATAGGATTCCGTCCATTCAAATACCCGACCCACATACTCGGGTATAGGTATTCACTGGTTCTTCAGATAACGTGAGCCGTTTGCGATGACACCTGTAGCCCTGCTCTTTTTAGCGGTTTCCATGTCGGCGGATGCCTTTGCTGCGTCACTCAGCAAAGGGGCCGAACTGACCAAACCCCGCTGGCGACATGCCCTGGGCATTGGCCTGATTTTCGGCACCATCGAAGCGATCACCCCAGTGCTGGGCTGGGTAGCAGGCAAGGCTTCTCAACAGTACGTGGAAGCCTGGGACCACTGGGTCGCATTTGTACTGCTGACCGCCATTGGCCTGCACATGATGTACGAAGGGCTCAAAAAAGAAGAGCAGGTAGCCCACCGCAAGCAAACGCTCTGGCTGCTGGTACTGACCGCCATTGCCACCAGCCTGGATGCCATGGCCGTCGGCGCCAGCCTGGCGTTTATCGACGTAGATATCATTACCACCAGCTTGGCCATCGGCCTGGCGACCACCGTCATGGCCTCGATGGGCACCTTGCTCGGCCACAAACTGGGGCGCTACGTGGGCCACTGGGCAGAGCTGATGGGCGGGGTGGTATTGATCGGGATTGGAGTGATGGTGCTGATAGAGCATACCGGCGGTGGCGTTACTGATATGCTACAGGCACTGTAACCTGCGTAGCCTCATGTACATCACCCGCAGGGTAGCCATGAGCCACCCTGCGGGTGCTCAGGAGCGATGTTCAGCGCTCATCCAGATACGCTTGCACCACTTCCCCCAACGACGCAATGGCTTCGTTGCGCGCTTCGAACGTTGCGTCTGTTTCGGTGAGGTAGAACACGGCCACGGTGGGCGCCTGCTCAGGAGGCCAGATGATGGCCGTGATGGAACGAGAGCCATAGCCACCTGCACCGGTTCTATCGGCGATCACCCAATCGAAAGGCATGGCGGCACGAAACAGCCCATCGGCCACGGCGTTGCCCTTCATCCAGTCTTGCAACTGCTGCCGAGATTCCGGGGTGAGCACATCGCCCAGCACCAGCGTTTCCAGGGTGGCCAACATGGCATTGGGCGTGGTGGTGTCGCGCTCGTCTCCGGGCGTGGCTTCGTTCAGCTCGGTCTCGAAACGGTCGAGCCGCGTAACGGAATCGTCCAGGCGGCGCGCAAAAGCCGTGATGGCTCCCGGCCCGCCCAGGGCTTCCAGTATCAGGTTGGCCGCCGTGTTGTCGCTAGTGGTCATGGTGGCATCGCACAGCTCGAACAGCGTCATTGGCTGGTGCCCCGCATACTGCTCGGTCACCGGCGAGTAAGTCACCAGCGCCGACTCATCGAAACTGACCTCGGTATCCAGCGCTAGCTGCCCTTCATCCACCTGCTCCAGCAGCGCGCCACACGCCAGCGTTTTGAACGTGCTGGACATGGCAAAGCGCTCATCCGCGTTCACCTCCCAGCGCTGGCCCGTGGCCAGATCATGCGCCGCAAAGCCAATGCGCGCGTCCAGCGCCTGTTCGATACGCGCCAGCTCGGCGGTAATGGGTTCGTCTTGCGCCATCGCAACAGACGAAGCAAACAGCACGCACGCCGACAGCGCAGCACGCATCCAGCGTGGTTGGCGGTGATTCATGGGTAACCTTCCTGGGCAGTAAGCGAAAATAGACAACATGAGTGTAGCGCGACTTTTGCAAGGTACGATGATAGCCAGGACACTGGCCACTCATCCGCACGCCTACTGAAGCAGAGCGTGAAGTGCCTGAAGGCTCTCGGGAGAGCCCTGGATACGCTGGCAGTGGTTGGTTTCTTGCTCCCAGGTAGCCGCCGAGGTTACATGCAAATGCACCGCCACCCTGGCATCGGTCTCGCCTTCCAACAGCCCAGCAGGCACCCACATCCAGTCGCTGCCGCGCAGTTGATTCGGCACCGGACTACCGCAGGTGGCGCAAAAGTCGCTGCGATAGCCGCTTTCCCGCTGATACGAGCGAACATTCCCCTGCCCTGAGCGCCACTGAAACTGCTCCCCCGGCACGAAGGTGGCCGCATTGGCCGCCGCGCCGGTGGCCTTGCGACATAACGAACAGTGGCACTGGTACAGGTGAGGTAGCTCACCCTCGATCGTGAACGCCACTTCCCCACACAGGCACTCGCCCTTCATGTTCTGCTCCTTGAAAATTCTCCGCACGCCATCGCTGGCTACGCCATGCTGGGGTTATACAGAATCACCTCATCCCCGGCACCATAACCGCTGACCACCGCCGCGCGGGAAACCCCCAGGGTCGATTGATACAGTTTTTCCGCGAAGTTGCCTTCCGAGGTGGTCACCATCACCGCCCCGACACCGCAGCCCAGGCCACGCACGTGGGCCTTGAACGGAGCCAATGACTCCACGATGAGCCGCTTACCCAGCCCCTGGCCCGCCGCGTCGGGATGAATGCCGATCTGCTCCAGCTCGATGATGCTTTTTTCCCGAAAGCCGTTCTTTACGCACCACAGGATATAGCCACGCACCACGCCCGCTACTTCTACCACGTAGTACACTCCCCGCGGGTAGGCGTTAAACGATGCCTCGATCCACTGGGCATGGTTCTTCTCGCGTGGGAAACAGGCCTGATACACCTCGGCCATGGCGGCAATATCGCTTCTTTCTGCTGCTCTTACGGTCACTTTAAAATCCTTTTCTTGCGGGCTTACATCATGACTTTTTCAAAACCAAAAAACTCTAGCCTGTGTACCTTGCTGCCCCGCGCTTCGTCGCCTGGAGCGGGGTAGTCACGGTGGTAAAAAGAGACGATCTTGAAACCACTCTTGTTGACATAAAAGTGGATGTTGCGCTTTTCGAAGTACGGCGTGTGGGTCACCCATACCCGCGTGGCGGGGTACGCCTGCTCGATAGCCTGCCAGGCACGGTAGCCCACCCCACGCCCGAGGGAGTTGGGCAAGAGGTAGAACAGATCCAGAGTATTGCGCTGGGTCGATGCCTCCAGGGTGACAATTGCACCGCCCACTTTCTCACCATCCAGAAGGATGTGATGCACCACGGCATCGGGGGCGGTCAGGGATTGGTCGATATCATCATCCGATGGAATCAGACCCGGCTCTACCGCACCAAAGGCCTCTTCCACGGCCACGCTGAACGAGGCCTTGAGTTCTTGCTTGAATGCATCGAATGTCGAAGCGTCGGCCAGCGCCAACGTGACGTTAGAGGAGTGTTCCATGGCAGTGCCTATCCGCTTACCGAGAGTATCCATCAACCGCTTAGGCTAACCGCTGCCAGGACGTTTTGCCATCCTGTACAGCCCCTACAGCCCCGCTTCAACGCTGAATTTCGGTCACGACCTCGGTCTTGACGGAGTTGGCGATAAAGCACTTTTCATGGGCGGCGTGATGGAGCTGTTCGAGCGTCTCGACTGAAGGTGCTTGCGCTGCAAACAGCGCTTTGGGCCGCAGTGTCACCCTGGTCATGGCAATTTTCCCGTCGCTGCCCTTCTCCATTACCCCCACGGCGTGGTCCACGTAGCTTTCCACCACCAAGCCCTGCTGAGCGGCAAGGGCCAGGAAGAACAACATGTGGCAGCTGGAAAGCGAAGCCACGAACGCCTCTTCCGGGTCGACGTTGGCCTCCACCGAGTGGGGCAATGGCACCACATGGGGCGATGACGACGCCGCCACGCGGACGCCACCATCGAACACCCACTCGTGCCCACGGCTATAGCGCTGATCGACAAAGGCTTCATCGGCCCCACGGGCCCAGTGAATGGAAGCGGTGTATTCGGCCATGAGGGTTCCTCGGGTTTCATAGAGAGTTGCCACCAAAGGTGGCATAGCCAGTATCTACAATGATCTCAGAATTTACCTCGATGATCTCTCACGGGTCACCACCTGCCCTATTTTTGCAAGCTCATGCGTTGGTCTTTCAAATGAAGACCGCTTTCGACACGGATAGTCTACGCTGGGTGCATGAACGGCGATGGCCTAGGGCAGTCAGAACCACATCGCAACAGAAATGCCACCAGGAGAGCAAGATATGCAGACGATTGAGCTAGGCGGCACCAGCGTACCCCGTATTGGTCAGGGCACCTGGCACATGGGCGAGGATGCCATGCAGCGGCAGGCTGAGGTCAGGGCGCTGCGAGAAGGCCTGGATTGGGGGATGACGCTGATCGATACCGCCGAGATGTATGCCGAGGGCGGGGCTGAAGAAATCGTGGGTGAAGCCATTCGTGGGCGGCGCGAGCAGGCGTATCTGGTCAGCAAGGTTTACCCCCACAACGCCAGCGCCCAAGGTGTTCAAGCCGCCTGCGAACGCAGCCTGCGCCGATTGGGCACCGATACGATTGATCTCTATCTGCTGCACTGGCGCGGCCAATACCCGCTGAGCGACACCGTGGAAGCGTTTGAGCGGCTACGCGAGCAGGGCAAGATCCTGCGCTGGGGCGTGTCGAACTTCGACGTTGACGACCTGGAAGAGCTAAACGCGCCTGCGTGCGCCACTAACCAAGTCCTCTACAACCCCGAAGCACGGGGCATCGAGTACGACCTGCTGCCCTGGCAAGCCCAGCAAAACATGCCGCTTATGGCCTACTGCCCCATCGGGCAAGGCGGCGCACTACTTCGAGACCGCACCCTGCAACGCATCGCCGACAAACACAGCGCCACTCCCGCGCAAATCGCGCTTGCCTGGGCACTGCGCCACCCCGGCGTGATCGCGATTCCTAAAGCCGTGAGCCTGGACCACCTCAAACAGAACGCTGATGCAGATAAGGTCCGGCTCGATGACGAGGACCTGGCACAGATGGATGCCGCCTATCCGCCGCCAACACGCAAGCAGGGCTTAATGATGGTGTGAGCAATCGCCTATCAACGGCTTAGCGTGGGATACGATTCGTGGGCATCACCGGCTCAACCGCTGTTTTAAAGCGGAGAAAACCGAACGCGGCGAAGCCAATTGGCAAACCCAACCCTGTACGCTATTCTGTACATTAACAAGATCGCGTACAGGAGTACCCTTTATGGATGCCATCAGCTACACCGCCGCTAGAACCAACCTAGCAAAAACCATGGAGCAGGTCTGTGAAGACCATTCCCCTGTGATCATCACCCGCAACAAGGCGCAATCCGTGGTCATGATCTCTCTCGAAGACTATGAAGCACTGCAAGAGACAGCCTACCTCCTGCGCGCGCCCAAAAACGCCCGCCGTTTACTGGAATCCGTTGCCGAGTTGGAGCAAGGGGGCGGTCAGGAAAAGGAGCTTCTTGAATGAAGCTCATCTTTTCCGAGAACGCCTGGGAAGACTATTTGTACTGGCAGAAAACTGACAAAAAGATTCTCAACCGAATCAACAAGCTAATCAAAGAAATCAAGCGAGCGCCATTTGAAGGAGTCGGCAAGCCAGAACCCCTTAAACACAGCCTCGCGGGTTACTGGTCTCGGCGAATCAACGAAGAGCACCGCATCGTTTACAAGCTCACGGACGACGCTTTGCTTGTAGCCCAACTGCGGTATCACTACTGATTTAACGCTGAGCTTTCCCTCAATGTGGATAGGCCCTCGTAAGATCACCAACCAGCTTTTCAAACAGATGCTGTTAGGATAAGCCACTTAAGGCCTAACATATCAGCCCCCAGCGGCCCAGGGCAGGAGCGCCTTAATGGCGATAAGGCTGGTTGGGCTTCTAAGGTAGACGCTGCACACGGTCGGTGAATTCGACGATGCGCTCCACCAACAGTGGGGCTACAGGCAGCGACGCGTCTGAGTACGAAGCGCTTTGCTGCGCCGGATTGGTCGAAACCATCTTGAGCACGTGGTTCATTCCCTCCACGAGCAACAGTTCTGCATTTGGACGCGCTTGCTTGAGCGGCTCCGCTTCGCTCGGACTGACCTGTACGTCCGTGGTGCCGTGGACGATCAGCACCGGGCCGGGGGCATGCTGGATCTCCTCGGTCGGCACGTACCGAAACCACGAGATCAGGTAAGGTTGCACGCTAGAACGGAACAACGAGGCCAACGCTGGCGGCACGCCCTCTGTCGTGCGACCTTGCTCCAGCTCGGAGAGAATGCGCTCACTGTCCTGCCACAGCTCATCCGAAAGCTGCGGGCGCAACTGATCGCGGATAATCTCTGGCGCGGAACGTGCCGGTGCAGCAACCGAGATGAAGGCATCCGCACGCGCTTGCTTTGCTGCGAGCATACCGATCAGCGCCCCCTCACTGTGCCCGAGCAGGGTGATCGTGCCAAAGCGAGAATCCGTCCGAAGCTGACGAACCCATGCGGCGGCATCCTCTACGTAGGTGTCGAAGCGAAGCTCATTCTCCAAAGGTGCAGCGGCTGCACTGGCCGCCACTCCCCGCTTGTCATAGCGGACCGAGGCGATCCCCCGCACAGCAAGCGCCTCGGCAAGCAGCTTCAGGCTGTCATTTGCCCCCGGTAAAATAGCACTGTTGCCATTGCGATCCGTGGGACCGGAACCGGCATGCAGCAACACAAGCGGATGTGGCCCGGTAGAGGGCGGCAGGAGCAAAGAACCAAAAAGGGTGCCGGTGGCGGTTTCCAAACGAACATCCGATTCGCTGGGCTGCGCCGGGGCATGCGGCTCGCTCGCCGAGCCAGATGCCGAGAACAGGATCAAGAAACCAACAGCGATGCGCAATATCACGTGAACACAACCCTCAATATGATGGGCTAACCCCAAAGTGCCCCCGTGACCAGGACGTAGCGAAGCGGAGACAAGGGCGTCCAAGTGCCGCGTTTGGTTAAATTGCTATCGTTCGCCCTCAAGGCCATGCCACACCCGGAGAATAATGATGGCACTGGCATGAACTGAATATCGAACAACGTATTTTCCGAAAACCATATCTCGAACAGAGTCAGGCACCGGTGCCATTTCAACTGGTGTGCCCATTCTGGGGAAGTCGGGAAGTAATTCGATTTTGCCAACCAGTTCGGTAGCAATCCTGGCTGCCGCCGACGGGTTGTGCACAGCAACGAACTCCCTGAGGCGTTTCAAATCATCAATGGCTTCATCCGTGTAAACCAGCTTCACTTACCTGACCTCGGCGCATCCTGCTCGTTTTCGGTTCCCCAGCTATTAAGCCAATTGTGAACCTCGCTGGCATCAACGACCTTGCCTTGGGCAGCAGACTCCATTGCATCTAGCGTTTGTTTCCAACGCTCTTGCTCAAGCTGCTGCTTTTCTATGTATTCCGACAATGCCTGGTTGATCACCCAGCTTTTGCTACGGTGCAGCCTGCTGGCGATTGCTTCCAAACGCTGTTCAACTTCTGCCTGAAGGCGAACCGTGGTGACGCTCATGATTATGCCCCTCATACCTAGTGACTACAATGTATTACAGCATAGTCTGCGAGGGTAGGCAAAAAATTTAACGCCGCAAACAGCTGCGGCTTTGAAGTGGATTGTTTTGCGGTAGCGTAGCGTTGAACCGCAAAACAAGAAACGGAAATGCCGTCAGCCTGATTTGCATTGTTAGAAGACACCTACTTCGTATGCCATATGAACTTCGTCGCTGAAGTTAATACACCGTTTCATAACCAATAGCCCAGCTCTTACAAGTTTTATATCGCGCTCACGATTACTATACTCAGGAGACCAAATTTTAGCGCCATGAAAGAGGTTGTTCCTGACCCTTCGAACCATTAGTAATACTTGTTGCGCCTGCGGTAAATTTCTATCGGGTGGAGATTCTTTCCAATCAACCCGACCATTATTAAGAATTTGCTTCCTCGGTGGTTCTGTCAAGAGGTATTCAACCGCCTCACGGAACTCAGGATCTGCCAAGGATTGAAAGCTCTGATCTATACTTATGGCAAAGGCATCCCAGTTTGCATCTACAGAGTTTTCATTTCCGCGTGCAAACCCAGAACCCTTGAGGGCGTACTCGCAGCGCGCAAAAGTCCCAAGAAATTCGTACGCTATTTCTGGTGGCAACAACATGTTTGGGAAAGTACGCTGCATTTTCTTTACCTTCTAACAGTGATTATACGCCCTGCCATGAAACCTCAATGAACGTGACATCACAATGACTGAGGTTTCATAGCCACCAAATTGAATCTACCTCATTGATTCTACAGCGTGCAAAGAGAATTTTGGCGATGTAGCCAGAATTCGCGGGCTTGCGCGTTTTGCTCGCCTCAATAATACTGTTTTTACATACAGCATTATTGAGGCATTCTCCCATGAAACTGATGGAACGCGTCAAGGCAACCATGAGGGTCAAGCGCTATAGCTTACGCACCGAAAAAACCTATTGTTACTGGATTCGATTTTACATTCGGTTTAATAATTTACGTCACCCTGCCACGCTAACAGGTCATGAAGTACGGCAATTTTTGGAGTATCTGGCAATCGAAAGGCACGTGGCAGCGGCTACACAGAATCAAGCACTCAATGCCATCGTCTTCCTTTATCGCCATGTGCTGGACCAGCCGCTTGGCGAGATTGGTCAATTTAGCCGAGCCAAGCGCCCTCAGCGCTTACCAGTGGTGCTTTCTCATCAGGAAGTAATGGAGGTATTTCAGCACTTGTCTGGCTCTATGCTTCTCATGGCCTCACTGATGTACGGCTCAGGTTTACGTGTCTCCGAAGCCTGTCGGCTTCGCGTCAAAGATTTTGATTTCTCAAGGCAAGTCATCACGGTGTATGCAGGCAAAGGCAACAAAGACCGCACCACGCTACTGCCGCCTTCTTGCGTCCAGCCATTACATACGCATATACAAATGGCAGAACAACAACTGAACGCTCGCCTTGAAGCCAACGCTATTCCTGTGTCACTGCCATATGCTCTGGACCGTAAATACCCGAACGCGGGTATTTCACTTGCATGGCAGTGGCTTTTCCCTTCCTCCAGGCCTTGCTTCGATGAGAGGGGGCGCGTCGTTCTACATCACATTCATGCCTCTGCCGTCCAAAAATCCGTCAAATATGCCATGCGCTCATCTTCTTTAACACGCCCTGGCTCATGCCACTCTTTGCGGCACAGTTTCGCCACTCAGCTACTAAGCCAAGGTACTGACATTCGCACTGTTCAAGAGCTGCTGGGCCATAAAAGTATCGAAACCACCCAAATATACACCCATGTGCTAGGCAATGGATTTGCGGGTGTCAGAAGTCCATTGGGTTAGTGAAGGGCAGTTATGCTTCCATGAAGCCCGTGGTCGATCAAGTTAACGCCCCCTTGCATCTCCCCCACCCGCCTCCTACACTGCGCTGAATACTGCTTGACGGGGTGCCGGTGGAACCGGCTGAGATCGCTATACGGCTGGCTGCTGCAGCAAGTCGTCACGGCGGGGCCCGTTGAACCTGATCCGGCTAGTACCGGCGTAGGAATCAAGCGGTGGTTGGGGTGCGCCATGTTCACCTGATTCCTTGCCCCAACTCACTCTCCTTTCGCCCGTGCGCCGGTTCGCTGTACCACCGGAGGCATCCAATATGGGCTACCGCTTTACCGATCTCACTACCGCTTGCCAGAACGATTGGCGCGCTTACATCGAGCACGATTTCGTGCGTCAGCTGGGCAACGCCACGCTGCCTGAGGCGTCGTTTCGCCACTACCTGAAGCAGGATTACCTGTTCTTGATCCACTTCGCCCGCGCCTACGCGCTGGCCGCCTACAAAAGCCCCACCCTGGCGGATTTGCGCCAGGCCCACGAAGGTTTAAAAGCCATTGTGGATGTGGAGTTGGGCCTGCACGTGGGCTTTTGCCAGGAGTGGGGCATCAGCGAGCAAGCGCTTGCCGAACTCCCCGAAGCCCGTGCCACGCTGGCCTACACCCGTTACGTGTTGGATACCGGCAACCGCGGCGACCTGCTCGATTTGCACGTGGCGCTGGCCCCGTGCCTGGTGGGCTACGGCGAAATCGCCAACTGGCTGAACGCGCAACCTTCTACGCTGCGCGGCGCGCAAAACCCCTTCGATGCCTGGATCGCCATGTACGAAGGCGAGGAGTTCCAGGCCGCCATGCAGGCCGAGCTTGCGTGGCTCGATGCCCGCCTGGCGGATGTCACCCCTGCCCGTTTTGCTGAGCTGAGCAAGATCTTCCGCGATGCCACCCGCCTGGAAATCGACTTCTGGCAGATGGGTCTCGACCTTTCTGAATAACCTCCTACAACACAGAGCAACCGTCATGACCAAGACCGTCAAAAGCAGAACCGCGCACTTTTTAGCCGAAACCGCCCAGGTCGATGCCGCCGCCGTGGCACCCCTGCCCGGCTCACGCAAGGTGTACGTGGAAGGCTCGCGGCCGGATATTCGCGTGCCGTTTCGGGAAATCACCCTCTCGCCCACCAAAACCAGCGGCGTGGATGAACAGAACCCGCCGCTGCTGGTGTACGACACTTCCGGCCCCTACACCGACCCCAACGCCCGCATCGATTTGCGCCAGGGCCTGCCGGAGCTGCGCCGGGCCTGGATCGAAGAGCGCAACGACACCGAGTTTTTGGATGGCCCCACCAGTCAGTACGGCCAGCGCCGCGCCAACGACCCCACCCTTGCCCAGCTGCGCTTTGATTTGACCCGCACACCCCGCCGCGCGAAAGCGGGCAAGAACGTGACCCAGCTGCACTACGCCCGCCAGGGCATCATCACGCCGGAAATGGAGTTCATCGCCCTGCGTGAAAACCAGCGCCGCCAGGCGTTGGGTACGGCAGAGGTAGAGCGCATTCTGGGCCATCAGCATGCGGGCCAGAGCTTCGGCGCCAGCCTGCCCAAGGAGATCACCCCGGAGTTCGTGCGCGATGAGGTGGCCCGTGGCCGGGCGATCATTCCCAACAACATCAACCACCCGGAAAGCGAGCCGATGATCATTGGCCGCAACTTCCTGGTGAAGATCAACGGCAACCTGGGCAACTCGGCGGTCACCTCTTCCATCGAAGAGGAAGTGGACAAGATGACCTGGGGCATCCGCTGGGGTGCGGATACCATCATGGATCTCTCAACCGGCCAGAACATCCATGAAACCCGCGAGTGGATCATCCGCAACTCGCCGGTGCCGATTGGCACGGTGCCCATCTATCAGGCGCTGGAGAAGGTCAACGGCATTGCCGAAAACCTCACCTGGGAGATCTTCCGCGATACGCTGATCGAGCAGGCGGAACAGGGGGTGGATTACTTCACCATCCACGCGGGGGTACTACTGCGCTACGTGCCGCTCACCGCCAACCGCGTCACCGGCATTGTCAGCCGTGGCGGTTCCATCATGGCGAAGTGGTGCCTGTATCACCATCAGGAGAGCTTCCTGTACACCCATTTCGAGGAGATCTGCGAGATCTGCAAGCAGTACGATGTGGCGTTCTCGCTGGGCGACGGCCTGCGCCCCGGCTCCATTGCGGATGCCAACGACGAAGCGCAAATGGCGGAGCTGAAAACCCTGGGCGAACTCACCCACATTGCCTGGAAACACGACGTGCAGGTGATGATCGAAGGCCCCGGCCACGTGCCCATGCACCTGGTGAAAGAGAACATGGACAAGCAGCTGGAGTACTGCGACGAAGCGCCCTTCTATACCCTCGGCCCGCTGGTGACGGATATCGCCCCCGGCTACGACCACATTACCTCCGGCATTGGGGCGGCGATGATTGGCTGGTTTGGCTGCGCCATGCTCTGCTACGTAACGCCGAAAGAGCACCTTGGCCTGCCCAACAAGGATGACGTGAAAACCGGCATCATCACCTACAAGATTGCCGCCCACGCGGCGGATTTGGCCAAGGGCCACCCAGCGGCGCAGCGGCGCGATAACGCCCTTTCCAAGGCGCGCTTCGAGTTCCGCTGGGAAGACCAGTTCAACCTGGGCCTGGACCCGGACACCGCCCGGGAATTCCACGATGAAACCCTGCCGAAGGATTCCGCCAAGGTGGCCCACTTCTGCTCCATGTGCGGGCCGAAGTTCTGCTCGATGAAGATCAGCCAGGAAGTGCGCGACACCTACCGCGACCGCACCCCGGAAAACGCCGCTGAAAGCGACGCTGAGGCGGTGAAGCGGGGCATGCAGGAGCAGGCGGAGAAATTCCGCCGGGAAGGCAGCGAGCTGTACCAGGAGGTGTGACCGCTCTCCCCCCGCCTGCGGGCGGGGGGAGCAACCCACTGGATGTTCGGCCCCTTTGATGTTCGGCTTCTTTTTTGTTATGTTATAACATATACATTTAATCAAGGAGCCTCACCGTGGGTCTGTTGAAACGCGTACCTTCTCTGCTGGCGGCGGGCATGTTGGCGCTGGGCAGCCTGAACGCCATGGCCGATGAGCCCGCCCTGAACGTGGTGGCCTCGTTCTCGATCATCGAAGACCTGGCCCGCCAGGTCGGCGGCGAACGCATCGCGCTTACCAGCATCGTGGGCGCCAACGACGACGCCCACGTTTACGAGCCCACCCCCGCCGACGTTCGCCAGGTGGCGCAGGCAGACGTGGTGCTCATCAATGGCCTGATGTTCGAGGGCTTTCTTACTCGCCTGATCGAGGCCAGCGGTACCGAGGCCAGCGTGGTCACCGTCTCGGAGCACGCGGTGCATCTCGAAGACCCCATGGGCGGGCACTACCACTTTTATGGCGACCGGGCGGTGTTCCATGAAGCGCCCTACGACCCCCACGCGTGGCAGTCGGTGCCCAATGCCAGGGCGTATGTAGTGCGCATTGCCGACGCCTTCTGCGAGGCGGACCCGGAAGGCTGTGACGCCTACCGCACCAACCAGCAGCGCTACGAACAGGACCTGGAAGCGCTGGATCAGGAAATCCATGAGCGCATCGCCAGGATTCCCGAATCCCGGCGTACCGTGGTGGTGGCACACCATGCCTTTCGCTACTTCGAAGAGGCCTACGGCGTGCGCTTTCTGGCCCCGCAGGGGGTCTCCACCGAGTCCGAAGCCACAGCCGCTCATGTGGCGAAGCTGATCGATGCCATCGAGCAGCAGAGCGCCGTGGCGGTATTTGCCGAAAATATTTCCAACCCTCGGCTGGTCGAGCAAATCGCTCAGGAGGCCGGCCTGTCGCTCAGCGGCACCCTCTACTCGGACGCGCTGTCGCGGGAGGATGGCCCGGCGGCCAGCTACCTCGACATGATGCGCCATAACGTCGACACCCTTGTGACGGCGCTGCAGTAGCCACCCAGGTGATTAACCACGCCCCTTCTGGGCTCAAGGAGAGAGAAACGATGACCCCGATGTTTGTAGGCAAAGCGTTGACCGCGCTCGCTTTCGCGGTAGGCAGTGCCGCCGTGCAGGCCCACGACCACTCCCATAGCCATAGCCACAGCCATGGCGACGATGAAAACGTCACGGCCTGGCGGCTGGTGGTCGCCGACCAGCAGGATGCCGTGGTCCACGTCATCGACGCCACGGAGAAGTCGCTGCTGGACACCTTCGAGCTGGAAGGCCCGGCGGCGCTGCATCGCACCCGTAGCGGCGAGGCGGTATTTGCCGTGCAAGGGGCGGCAAACACGGTGTCGGTGATCAATACCGGCATCGCTTTCCATGACCACGGCGACCACGCCGATATCGAGGTGGCCGCCCCGGCGCTGCTGAGCACGGTTCTGGAAGGAGAGCGCCCCGCCCACTTCGTCGAGCGCCAGGGCTACATTGCCCAGTGGTTCGATGGTGAAGACGAAGCCCGCCTGTTCACCGAAAGCAGCCTGTTGGCAGACTCCCCCGAGGTCCGTACGGTGCCGGTGGAGGCGGCGCACCACGGGGTGGCCGTGCCTTTCCACCAGCATGCGGTAGTGACGGTGGTCAACCCGGAAGATGCGTCTCAACGCCCGGTCGGTGCCAAGGTGCTGGATAGCGACGGCCACCTGGTCGGCGATGAAGTGGCCTGCCCTGGGCTGCACGGTTCGGCGGGCTCTGGCAGCCTCTATGCGTTGGCTTGCCACACCGGCCTGCTGCTGATCGCCACGGAAGACGGCACGCCCCAGATCACCCACCTGCCCTACCCTAGCTCCCTGCCGGAAGGCAGTGCTTCCACCCTGCTGGGCGGCACCGGGCTACAGTACTTCCTGGGTAACTACGGGCCAGACCGCGTGCTGCTGGTCGACCCCACCGAAGGTGAAGAAGGCTTCCAGCTGGTGCAACTGCCTACCCGTCGCGTGCACTTTGCGGTGGACCCGATTCGCGCCCGCTACGCCTACGTGTTCACCGAAGATGGCCAGCTGCATCAACTGGATGTGCTGAACGGCGAGCTGACCCAGTCGCTGCGCCTGACCGAGCCCTACTCCATGGATGGCCACTGGAACGACCCGCGCCCACGCATTGCCGTGGCGGGTGAGCATATCGTGGTCACCGACCCTGCTACCGAAACGCTGCACTTCGTCAGTGCGGAAACCTTCGAAAAGGTCGATGAGATGGCCCTGGAAGGCAAGCCGTTCAATATCGTCGCGGTGGGCGGCACCGGCGTCTCTCACGGGCACTAAGCCTGCTGGCCCCTTTTATGACTCGCACAAAACAACACCGGAGCCCAAGGGCTCCGGTGTTGTTATTGAAAGAGTATTGGCCGCCGGATCGATAGCCTGAACGGTTGGCCCTGGGGCTAGCCATCCGGCAACGAATACATACTCGGTGGCTGTCGTATTACTTCTTGAGCTTGTCCTTGGCTTCTCCCTTGCCTTTTTGCAGTTCGCCCTTGGCCTGCTGCGCTTTGCCTTTGGCTTCGGTTTTGGTGCTACCCGTCGCCTTGCCAGCCGCCTCTTTCACTTTGCCTGCTGCCTTGTTGGCTGTGCCTTTTGCTTTATCTGAAGTACCTGCCATGACGAACACCTCTAATCCGTTAGTAGGGAAGCGGCCGCTGTACTGCGGGTCTACCTGACCGTGCGGCCTGTTATCAGCGTAGCGGGTATTGCCAAAGTTGCCCATTTTCTTTTTTGCAAAGGCCTGGTGCCTGTTCAAGCGGCCTTCAAGCAAGCCGAGTGGCCGCAAAGCGGTTCAGCACCCGCTGCACGCACGCCATCACCACCAGCGTTGCCACCAGCGCCACGCTCATGGAAGAGAAGCGGTACAGCGCGCTGTACACCAGGTCCTGCTGAGGCCCCAGCGACTGCCCGAACAGAATGCCCAGCGTGGTCAAGCCGCCAAACCCGATGCCAGAGCCGCCGCCTTCCAGAATGTGCTCGCGGGCGAACAGCATCAGGCCCAGCCAATAGAGCAGTACCACCAGCAGGAAATGGTGGCTTTGGGTATAGAGGACGAGCTGCATGGCCAGCGCCAGGTTGCATCCCAGCAAGGTGCCCACGGCGCGCTTGGCCGCCGACACCCGAGCGCCCTGATACCCCAGCGTGAACAGAATCAGGATGGTGGCCATTTGCGCCGACAGCGACCCCTGCAAGTCGAACACCTGGAACACCACGAACGAGAGCGTGGCCGTGATCCCGCCCAGCAGGGTTTCATGGCGCACCTGGGCAAGCGGCTTGGCCACCCTGGGCGGCGGCTGGCGGGGCTCGGTATCGGGGAACAGGGTATGCATCAGCATGGCGATGAACACGGCCAGCACGCTGGCCATCAGGTTGCTGGCCAGCAAATCGCCCAGGTCTACGCTGGGGTAGCTGGCAAAGTGCAGCAGTATGCTCAGCGTCAAGACGCCGTTGGCACCGAACAGAAACAGCGGCCCTCTGGCCATCAAGGAGAAGCGCAGCAGAAACAGCCCCAGCACCACCAGCGTCATCACCACCGGCATGTGCTTCAACAGCCCCACCACCACACTGACCTCCAGCGCGTTGAGGCTGCCATTGGCCAGAAACTGACGGATGATGCCAGCATTCAATACAGGCACCATGCCCAGCAGGAACATCGGGAACACGGTGAAAAACACCCCGTAGTTCCAGCCCATCAACTGGCTGACCACGAACCCCAGCAGCCCGCCCCCAGCCACGCGCACGCACTGGCGCAAGCCGTTCTGGTCCAGGCGGCTCGCGGGCCGCGCCTTGGGCGGATGACGGAAACGCTGTTTGAATCGGTGAGTCAGCCGTTTGGTAAACCGATCCATAGACCTGCCCCTAGGCGTATCAGTAGACATGTCAGTAGACATATCAGTAGACATAGTGCAGCCAGCTCACCAGGTGCGCTTGCAGCCAGGCGAAGGGCGCCGCCAGGGCATGCTGGCCCGGCCATAGCTGCACCGTGGCCCGTGCTCCGCTGGGGGGTAGTGAGGCCAGGGCAGTGGTCAAGGGATCGTCCAGCGCGATGTGCAGGCGCATGCGCTGGGCGTCTCTTACCCAGCGGTCGGAGGTAGGAATGCTGGTCAACTGACCATCGGCTGCCAGCTGCCCTTCGCGCACGCCCGCCTCCAGGGCGGTAACGCGGCCCTTGGCAATGTGCCCTGGCAAGGCATCGAACACGACCTGGGCCTCGTCGCCCACGTTCACATGGCGCAGGCTCTTTTCACGAAAGTCCGCGACGATCTCTGCTCGGTCGGCCACCAGCGCAATCACCGGCTGCCCCGCTGGCACATAATCTCCCGGCTGAAGCTGCAGGTTGGCCACCACGCCCGCCTCGCGGGCGCGTACCTGGGTTCTTTCCAGATCCAGCTCGGCGCGGGCCAGCGCATTGTTGGCCTGGCGCAGGCGAAGATTGGCCTCGCCCACCTCTCCCAACTGCACCTCCAGGCTATCGATTTGTGCTTGGGCAGAGGTCACGGCCGCCTGGGCGGTATGCTCGGCGGCCACCTGCTGGTCGTACTGCTGGCGGGAGATGCCCTGCCGCCCCAGCAGCGCCTCGGCGCGGCGACGCTCACCGCTACGCTCCTCCAGAGTCGCCTGGGCAGACACCAGCGATGCCCTGGCCGCCGCCAGCTCTGCCCGCAGCCGCGCGTTCTCTTGCTCGGCCTGCTCGCGGTTCAGCAAGGCCTGCTGCCGGGCCAGCTCGAACGGCGCGGGCTCCAGCCGGAACAGCACGTCCCCTGCGGCTACCCGCTGGTGGTCGTTCACCAGCACCGCCTCCACGGGCGCCCCCAGTTCCGGGGCTATCTGGGTCACCGGCCGCATTACCCGTGCCTCTGGGGTCATCGGCATGAAGCTGTCAGCCACCAGAAAATAGACGAACAGCACCGCAAACGCCGCCAGCGCAATACGTACCCAGCGGCTGAAACGTTGATCAGGAGTCATTGGCGTACTCACTCACTGCCCCTCGGGAAGCCCCAAGGAAAGCATCAGAAGGAATACTTTAGTCTAACAAAATAATTAGCAGGCTAACAACACAGCTATGCGGGCAGAATACAGGTGCCCCACAACGACACTGCCGCCTTACGGCGGCAGTCAATGGCAGGTGGCTTGGTCAGCGCCAAACGTTCAGCGCCAGGAGGGTCCACCCATGACATCCGGCAGCCATAGCGCCAGCTGCGGGAAGGCCAACACCAGCGCCAACACGACCAGTTGCGCCAGAATGAATGGCACGACCCCTATGTACATGTGCCTGAGGGTGACCTCCGGCGGCGTAATGGCTCTCAAGTAAAAGATGGCAGGCGCCAGCGGTGGCGTCAGGTAGCTGGTCTGCAACACGACCAGGAACGCAACGCAGAACCATATTTCATCGAACCCAAGCATCCGCACGATCGGCATGGCCACGGGAATGATGATGAGCACCACGGAAATCAGGTCGAGAACGAAACCGGCGATGAACGCGATAAGCAGAATCAGGCCCAAAATCATCCATGGGCTGAGTCCCGTGTCCATCAGCAAGGCTTGTACGGTCGCCATCCCCCCAGAAGCGAAGAACACGCCTGCGAACATGCTTCCCCCCAGAACGATCAGGAGAATCATGGCCGAGATATTGACCGTCTTGATTGCGGAGTTCCACAGCACTTCCAGCGTCAGGTTGCGATACGCCGCCGCCAGCACGATGGACCCCAGCGCCCCGCATGCAGCGGCTTCCGTGGGCGTTGCCAGCCCCATCAGGATGGTGCCCAGCACGATGAAGATCAGCAGCATGGTCGGCACCAACGCCACCAGGGTGACCTTGATCTTTTCCCCCCAAGCCACGTCAGGCTCCTGCTCTTGCACCCTGGGGGCCATGTCAGGCTTCAGATAGGCCACCCCGACGATGTAGACCAGGAACATCACCGCCATCAAGAAGCCGGGAATCAACAGGCCACTGAACAGCGACCCCACCGATACGCCTGCCACGGGGCCCAGCACGACCACGGTGATGGATGGCGGAATCGCCGTTCCCAAAGAGCCACTGGCACAAATGGTGCCCGATATGAGGCTTTTACTGTAGTGATGCTTGAGCATGACGGGAATGGCCAGCATGCCGATGACGGCTTCCGTGGCGCCGACCACACCGCTTGATGCGGCAAACAGGGTGCCCATGATGATGGCACCGACGCCCAGCCCGCCGGGCAGCCGCCGGGTCCACATGTGAATGGCTTCGAACAGCCGCTCGGCGATTCCCGACCTTTCCAGCATGGCGCCCATGAAGATGAACAGAGGCACCGCCGCCAGAATGGAGTTCGAAGCGGTATCTTCGATTTTGGTCAACAGCTGGTAGGCAGCCACATCACCAAACTGAACGATCCCGAACCCGGTGGCTACCAGGATCATGGAAAAGGCGATGGGAAAGCCCGAGATAATCAGCGCCATCAGCGCCGGAAACATTAGCAGCGCGAGATAACTACTCATGGTTGCCGCCCTCCACGGGTGCCTTGCCACTGATCAAGCAGACGGATTTCAGAAACTCGGCAACCACTTGCAGGGCCAGGATGGCAAAGCCAATGAACCAGACGGTGAAGATTGGCCATACCACCGGGTTCCAGGCCGAACGGCCTGAGCGCTCGTTGCCTTCAAACGCACCCAGCGCGTATTTCGATAGCTCCCACACCAGCCACGCCAGCACGGGCAAGAACATGACGTAGCCAACCGCACGTATTGCCGCATTGGCCTTGGGGCTCAGCTTCAGCGCCATGATATCGACACTGACGTGTTGGCCAATTCTCAGGGCATTGGCCATGCCCAGCATGAACATGGCCCCCATGACCATGTAACTCACCTCGAATGCCCAGAGCGTGGGCCTGCCCGCCACATATCGGCTGAACACTTCCACGATCAGGGCACCGATAAGAGGAAACACCAGTAATGCGCCCAACCATCCCGACAGGCGGGTCAGCGCTTCGATTGCTTTAATCAGTTTCATGACCAACTCTCAGCGTATAGGCAGCCAAACGAAAAGGGAGGCCTGGTCAGGCCTCCTTGTTTCATCCATGTGCCAAGGGATCAGCGGCCCATCACACCAATTGGCAGGCGATACTGGGACCAGTTGTTCATGTCATTCTTGAAGTCGCGCTGGGATTCGAGAACGCGGGCAAACCATTCGTTTTCGGCGGCGTATTCATCTTCCCAAAGCTCTGTTTCGGCATAGATGGCATCGATGAACGATTGATCCAGCTCGATGATCTCGTTCGGCCCATCGACCAGTTCCTGGTAGGCATCCAGGTCAGCAAAAGAGCTGGCCAACCATGTTTCGAACACGGACATCTTGCCCGCCAGCCGCAGCATCTGTTGCTGCTGCTCGCTCAAGCTTTCCCAGGTATTGCTGTTTACCTGGCACTCCAGGAAGCCTCCCGACTGATGAACACCAGGAATGACCACGTACTGGGCAACTTCCTGAAAACCCGTCGGCCGGTTCATCTCCGGGCTACCCCACTCGGCAGCATCGATCACGCCACGCTCCAGAGAGCTGTAGATATCGCTACCGGCCATGACCACCGTGGAAGCCCCCAGCCTGGAGGCGATCTCGGCCCAGGCGCCAGAGGTTCTCAGGCGTAGGCCCTGGAAATCTTCGAGAGTACGCACTGGCTTGTTCGAGTGAAGGAAAATTTCGGTACCCAGGATGGCGCAGGGGAAGGCCACTACATCGAACACGTCTCTGCGGTACTCTTCGTAAAGCTCTACCCCGCCCCCTTCATACATCCACAGCATGAACTCTTCCGGCGTCAGGCCGCTGGAGTGTCCGGCCAACAGCGCCGTCGTGGGGTCAGTGCCGTAGTCATAGTTGATGTAGTTATGGCTAATTTGAGCCACGCCGGACTTGACCGTATTGGTGACGCGCAAGGCGCTTCCCAGAGTACCGCCAGGATACACTTCGATGGCGATCTCGCCGTTGGAAAGCTCACTGACGCGATCTGCAAACATCTGGGCGTCACGTTCGAGCCAAGGGCCACCACTCCAGGGGGTCGCCATGCGCCAGTTCATCTCAGCCGCTCCGGCCGTCATCACCAACCCTGCGTTAAGGCCTACGACCAAAGCCAATTTACTGATTTTATTCATGATGTTTCCTCTGCAATGGAGCGTTATGGGTTTGTTCGCTGGCCATTTTCGTTGTTGTCTTTATTTTGACCTTATCATTTACGCAGGTGCAGCATTTGGCCGAAACTCTGAAAAACTGTGCCCATACTCAGCAAAGTGGCTATCCACCAACAAAAAGCCCCGCTGTCTGCCTGTGTCGGCAGATCAGCGGGGCGGGGTTCCCTTGATACGAGTTTGTCAGGTCGTTACCTGTACATGGTGATGCCAGCAGCCGTAGCGTCAGAAACGATAGCGTAGGCCGATGCTGGCGGCATCGAAGTCATACGCGGATTTGTCCAGGTAGCGCATGTAGTCGGCGCCCAGTGCCAGGTTGTCGGCAATGTCCACTTCCGCGCCAGCGCCATAGGAGAAGCCGCTTTCACGGTCACGGTCGAAATCGACCTCGGTGACACCGGCCAGGCCGTAAAGGCGTACATCCGGCGAGACGGGCAGGATACCCTTGGCGTAGACACCGGCCAGATAATCGAGCTCTACGTTGCCATCAGAGCCGCCTGTGCCCAGGTGGCCTTCCAGAGCGAAAAACTCGTTGAACTGAGCACCACCGCGCAGGCGCAGGCCTACATCGTCGCGGGATGAGCCGCGGTCGGGATCCAGGCTCCAGAACATGGCATCGCCACCCACGTATCCTTGTGGGTATTGGAAAGATTGTTGGGCCTGAGCTGATGCCGCAAAAGTACCGGCGCCTACCAGCAGTGCCGCAGAGGCAAGGGAAAGAACGGACGTTTTCATGGGGTTCACCTCAGTTAAGAAACAGTGTTTCCTTACGCTGAGCAAGTGTGGCTCAACCCCCGAGAGAACGCAAATGTCGCCCCATGCTTTGCATATAATTTCCTTTTTTCGGCGTTCGGTGGCGGGTGCTAGCGGCCTTTCGACAGGCTGAGGACCACGATGCCCCCCACCACCACCGCACCGCCCAGCAGTTGGCTGGGGCTGAGCATTTGTCCCAGCACCAAGTAGCCGATCAGCAGCGAAGCCACCGGCTCGAAGTTCATCACGGGGGCGTTGCGCGCCATATCCAGGCGGGGCACGAAGATGAACAGCACCGAAAACGCACTGCCGTAAAGCAGTGCCAGCATGATGAGCCCTGCCCAGCCGCTACTGTTGTCGGGCAGGCTCATGCCGCCAGGCACTGCCCCCAGTAGCCCGCCAAGAATCATGGCCACGAATACGGTCTGCATGGTGAGCAGGCTACGCAGGGTACTGCCTACGCCTGCCAGGCGGTGCTCAGTGATCCATAGCGCACAGGCAAACGCAAAGGCGGCCAGCAGCCCAAAGCCAATGCCTGCCAACCACTCGGGTCCCATGGCATCGGCGTTGGCCAACCAGCTGGGAATATCCAGCACCACCAGCAGGCCAATCAGTATGGTGCCCATGATCAGGCAGCTGCGCAGCGAAGGTCTGGGGCCACCCAGCGCCCAGCTAAGCAGCGCCAGTTGAATGGGAAAGGTGTTGACCAGCAGCAGGGCAATGACCACCGGCAGGCGAGCCACGGCGGAATACAGGCTGACGCTTTGCAGAGTGATCAACAACCCCACCACCAGCTGCCAGCGCCAGGCACCGGGCGGCAGCCAGAAACGCTTTTTCTGCAGCACGAACAGGCTCAGCAGGATCACGCAGGCCACCCCTGAACGCATCAATACCGCCAGCAGCAGCCCCGTACCGTTATCGAAGGCCAGGCGCGCCGACACGTGGTTGGCGGCGAACATGGTGGCCACACACATCATCAGCAGAATGGCGAGATGACGGGGCAAAAGCGCGGGGCTGGAAATCGACGACATAGGAACAAAACGGCTCACGTTAGGTTATATAAGGAACAGGATGACGACATTTTACATAGAAGGCTAACTAAATTCTTCGCTGATTTTCTCAGTCTCTGCATGTTAAACTAAAGTCTATCCCCCTTTCCTCCTGACTACTTTACAAAGGTTGTTATGAACGCACCGGTGCTGGTTATCAACTGTGGCTCTTCTTCCATTAAATACGCTTTGATTGATTCAGACCCTCAGGCACCGCGTCTAGCCGGTTTGGCAGAACGCCTGGGCAGCAACGACGCTCGCCTGAAAGGCAAGAACAGCGCCGGTGAGAGCTTCACCCAGCCGCTGCCCGGCGCCGACCACGGCGAAGCGTTAAGCGCCATTCTGGAGCGCCTGGAAGGCCGCGTTCCCGGTGCTGTGGGCCACCGTATCGTGCATGGAGGAGAGCACTTCACCCAGGCGGCACTGATCGACGACAGCGTGATTGCCGCCATCGAAACCACCGCAGCCCTGGCCCCTTTGCACAACCCTGCCAATCTGGCGGGTATTGCCGCCACGCGCAAGGTGTTTCCCGAGCTGCCCCAGGTGGCCGTCTTCGACACCGCCTTCCATCAGACACTGCCGCCCCGCGCTTACCGCTACGCGCTGCCGGAAGCGCTGTATACCGAACATGGCATTCGCCGCTACGGCTTTCACGGCACCAGCCATGCGTTCGTCAGCCAGCGCGCCGGGGAACTGAGCAGCCGTGGTGCAGGCGGCTGGCTGACCGCCCACCTGGGCAACGGCTGCTCCACCAGCGCCGTGTGGAACAACCAGAGCCTGGATACCAGCATGGGCCTTACCCCGCTGGAAGGCCTGGTGATGGGCACCCGCAGCGGTGACGTCGACCCCGGCCTGCATGCCCACCTGCATCGCCAACTGGGCTGGTCGGTGGAAGAGATCGATAACGTCCTGAACAAGCAAAGCGGCCTGCTGGGCCTTTCCGGCCTGACCAACGACATGCGTGAAGTGGAAGACCAGGCCGTGGCTGGCCACCCCGGTGCCAAGCTGGCGCTGGACGTGTTCTGCTACCGCATCGCCAAGTCGCTGGCGGCGCTGTCCTGTGCATTACCTAAGTTAGACGGCGTGATCTTCACTGGCGGTATTGGCGAAAACTCGCCTATCGTACGTCGTGAAGTGCTGGCGCTGCTGCCCCACTTCGGTTTCAGCATGGACGAAGCCGCCAACGAAGCGACCATTCGCGGCAAGGAAGGCAAATTGGACACCGCGAGCCATAACGGCCCTGAAGTGTGGGTGATCCCCACCGACGAAGAGGGCCGCATTGCCATGGAAACCCGCTACTGCGTGGAGACCCCTTGAATGAACAGCTCTTCCGAGCAACCCCAAGCCATTCTGCTTGTCCCTACCAGCATGGGGGCAGGCTTGACCTCGGCCTGTCTGGGCCTGATTCAGGCGCTGGACACCATTGGCCTGAAAGCCGGCTTTCTGAAGCCGTTCATGCAGAACGAGCTGAACGGCCCGGGCCTTGACCGCTCGACGGCGCTGGTCTCGCGGACGCTGAACCAGCGCCCGCCCTCGCCTATTTCCCAGGCACGCCTGGAGCGGCTGCTACGCGACGACCAGACCGACGAGCTGATGGAAAACGTCGTCGAGCTTTACGAGCAGGTCACCCAGCAGGCGTACCGTGACGGCAGCGCTCTGGACCTGGTGGTGGTGGAAGGCGTCGTGCCGACTCAGCACACCACCTACGCGACCCAGACCAACGCGCAGTTGGCGCATGCCCTGAACGCCCGCATCATCCTGGTGGGCACCGGCGACTTGAACGAGCCCCAGCACCTGGCGGAAGAGCTGGACATGCACGCCCGCAGCTTTGGCGGCGTCAGCTCCAGCCGCACCCTGGGCGGCATTCTGATGCGCATGAAAAACCTGCCCTATGGGCAGGAGGACGACCTTTCCGCCGCCCCCGGCACCATCAAGCCGCAGCTGGAAGAGCCGGTACTCAACGAGCTGCGCCGCTACTCCCCGGCGCTGGCCACCGACAGCTTCCACCTGATTGGCGTGGTGCCCTACAGCAAGACCCTGAGCGCCCCGCGCACACTGGACGTAGCGCGGGCACTGAACGCCAAGGTGCTCAACGAAGGTGACGCCGCACAGCGCCGCGTGCTGTCGACCAGCCTGTGTGCCCGCAGCGCCGCCAACGCGCTGCATATTTTCACGCCCGGCAGCCTGGTGGTGGCCTCCGGCGACCGTGACGACGTGGTGCTGGCCTCGGCGCTGGCCACCATGAACGGCACCCAGCTGGCGGGCGTGCTGCTCACCAATGGGTTCCTTCCCAACGACGGCATGATCGAGATGTGCCGCCCAGCGCTGAAGACCGGCCTGCCGGTGCTGGCGGTGGAAACCGACAGCCTGACCACGGCCCAGAACCTCAGCCAGCTCAGCAGCGAAATTCCCATGGACGACTTCGAGCGCGCCGAGCAGGTGGCACGCTACGTAGCGGCACACATGGACCTGGAGTGGCTGAAAGCCAAGCTGAGCCGTGGCTACACCCGCCGCCTCTCGCCGTCGGCGTTCCGCCATCAGTTGGTGAAGCTGGCCCAACAGGCCAAAAAGCGCATCGTGCTGCCGGAAGGCGACGAGCCGCGTACCATCGAAGCCGCCATCATCTGCCAGCGCCGTGGCATTGCCGACTGCGTCCTGCTGGGCAAGCGGGAAGACATCGAAAGCGTGGCCCATCACCGTGGCCTGACGCTGCCGGATACGCTGACCATCATCGACCCGGAAAGCACCCGCGCCAGCTACATCGACCCCATGGTCGAGCGCCGCCGAGGCAAGCTCAACGAGCTGACCGCCGAAGCGCAGCTTCAGGACAACGTGGTGCTGGGCACCATGATGCTGCAGCTGGATGAGGTGGACGGCCTGGTGTCGGGCGCAGTACACACCACGGCCAACACCGTTCGCCCGGCGTTTCAGCTGATCAAGACGGCCCCGGAGTACAATCAGGTCTCGTCGATCTTCTTCATGCTGCTGCCCGAGCAGGTGGTGGTATACGGCGACTGCGCGGTGAACCCGGACCCGGACGCCGAAACCCTGGCGGAAATCGCCCTGCAGAGCGCGCGCTCTGCCGAGGCCTTCGGTATCGAGCCCCGGGTGGCGATGATTAGCTACTCCACCGGCGACTCCGGCACCGGCGCCGACGTGGATAAAGTCCGCGAAGCGACCCGCATCGCCAAGGAGCGCGCGCCGCACCTGGCCATCGACGGCCCGCTGCAGTACGACGCCGCCGCCATCGAAAGCGTGGGCAAGCAGAAAGCTCCCGATTCCCCCGTGGCGGGCAAGGCCACCGTGTTCGTGTTCCCCGACCTCAATACCGGCAACACGACCTACAAGGCCGTTCAGCGTAGCGCCCGAGTGGTCAGCGTGGGCCCGATGCTGCAAGGTTTGAACAAGCCGGTGAACGACCTGTCCCGCGGGGCACTGGTGGATGACATCGTCTACACCATCGCCCTCACCGCGATTCAGGCCAGCCAGCGGGAAAGCTAGCCACTCGCCGCGTGCTATACGCGCTAAAAGCAACGCCCCGAACAGTGAACTGTTCGGGGCGTTTTAGGTTTTGCGTCAGGTTGAATCGTTAGGATGTATTACGCCCACATGGGCACCATGGCTTCCAGCACCATCACTAAGCTCATGGCGGTAATGGTCAGAATCGAGACGCCGAACACCTTCTTCGCCCAGCGCACGTCGTCCTCTAACCGGTAGCCGCATAGCGCCAGATAAAGCCAGTAGCCGCCCATGGTCAGCGCTACACATAGGTAGCCTGCGCCTGCTTGGCTAGCCAGCACCAGCGCCAGTGACGCAGGAATAAACGCCACGATATAGCCCAGAATATGGTGCTTGGCCCGCTTAATGCCGTGCACCACCGGCAGCACCGGGATGGAGGCGCGACGGTAATCCGCATAGCGGAAAATCGCGATAGCGTAGGAGTGCGGCATCTGCCACAAGCAGAAAATCACTAGCAGCATAAACGCGCCGCTGTCGAACTGCCCCGTGACCGCGCAGTAGCCCACCACCGGCGGCATCGCGCCGGAAAGGCTGCCCACCAGCGTGCCGTACTCGGAGTGGCGCTTCATATAAAGGCTATACACCCCCACATACACGCCCCAACCGATTACTGCCAGCGCCACCGTCAAACCGTTAGTACCTAGCGCCAAACAGACCACGCCGGCCACCCCCAACAGCGCTGAAATCCCCAGCGCCTGGGTGATCGAGATGCGGCCCTTGGCCAGCGGGCGATGGCGCGTACGCGCCATCAGTGCATCGATATCCCGGTCGATGACGTTGTTGCAGGCACAGCCCGAGGCAATGACCAGCGCAATGCCCAGCATCACCGAGGCAAACGTGACGATATCGAAGGTGCCGTGGGCGGCCAGAAAATAGCCCCCCAGCGTGGCGATCAAGTTACCGCCAATGATGCCCGGCTTGGTGAGCGCCAGCAGGTCTCGCCAGCGGCTCGGTGCCACGTTCAGCCGATCATCATGTTGAGATGCAGATGCTGCATGATCCATAAAGAGCCCCCTACCACCAGGACGAGTATCGTCAGTGTGAAAACGAAGGACATCAGATTCCACCCCTCGTCGGCTTTGGTATTCATATGCATAAACATGACCAGCTGGACCAGAATCTGCAGCACGGCTGTTACAGCGATGACCACCACCGTCGTGGCGGTGCTTAGCGCACCGCTCATGACAACCGCAAACGGAATCACGGTTAGCACTAAAGATAGCAGAAGCCCGACAACATACGATTTAACGCTTCCATGGGAAGTCGTTGAATGCGCTGCTGAATGTGATGACGATTGGCTCATGTCAAAGCACCCCCATCAGGTAGACGAACGAGAACACACAGATCCACACGATATCCAGGAAGTGCCAGAACAGGCTGAGACACAGGATACGCGGGCGCGTCATGGGCGTCAGGCCTTTGGTGGAAAGCTGCACCAGCATCACCAGAATCCATACCAGCCCCACCGTGACGTGCAGGCCATGGGTGCCCACCAGGGTAAAGAAAGACGACAGAAACGCGCTCTGGTCTGGCCCATACCCTTGATGAATCAGGTGATGAAACTCATACACTTCCATGCCGACGAAGGCAGCCCCCAGGGCAAAGGTGACCGCCAGCCACGCCTTGACCTGCCCCACCCGCTCGGCATTCATGGCCAAAACGCCCATGCCAAAAGTGAAACTGCTGAACAGCAGCAGAAAGGTTTCGACCAGCACGAACGGCAGCTCGAAAATATCGGCAGCCGTAGGCCCCGCCGCCGTGCCCTTCATGAGCACGGCATAAGTGGCAAACAGTGACCCGAAGATCACCAGGTCGCTCATCAGGTAGACCCAGAAGCCGAAGACCTTGGTGCCTGCGGCATCGTGGTGTTCGTGGGGCTCTGCAGTGGCCCCGTGATGCAAGGTATCCGTGGCCATTACGCTCGCGCCTCCACATAGTTGGTTTGTTCGCTATCGACAGCACTGCTGGGTGCCGAGGTTTTGCGGCGCTGATGTTCACGCTCGATACGCTCCACTTCGGCAGCGGGCACGTAGTAGTCGATGTCATCGTTGAACACACGGGCGAGGAAACTCACCACCACGCCCAGCGCACCGACGCCCGCCAGCCACCAGATGTGCCACACCAGCGCAAAACCCAGCACCAGTGCGAAGAGGCTGATCACTGGGCCTGCCACCGTATTACGGGGCATGTGGATATCGGTGTAGGGCGCGTCTTCGAGCTGTTCGTTACTGCGCTGTTTTTGCGACCAGAAGCTGTCGATGTCGCCCACTGCCGGCAAACGGGCAAAGTTGTAGAACGGCGCGGGGGAAGACGTGGACCACTCCAGCGTACGGCCATCCCAGGGGTCGCCGGTCAGGTCGGCATTGAGCTTGCGGTCGCGCACGCTGACCCAGAACTGAATCACGGTACAGGCAATGCCCATCATGATGATCACGGCACCCACCCAGGCCAGAATCATCCAGGGCTGCCATTCGGGGTTGGCGTAGGACTGCATGCGACGCACGGCACCGAAGAAGCTCAGCACGTAAAGCGGCATGAAGGCGACGTAGAAACCGATGAACCAGCACCAGAACGAGCGCTTGCCCCACTTTTCGCTCAGCGTGAAGCCGAACGCTTTGGGGAACCAGTAGGTCAGGCCCGCCATCATGCCGAACACCACGCCGCCGATGATGACGTTGTGGAAGTGGGCAATCACGAACAGGCTGTTGTGCAGGACGAAGTTGGCTGCTGGCAGCGCCAGCATCACGCCGGTCATGCCGCCCAGGGTAAAGGTGATGATGAACCCCAGGGTCCATAGCACCGGCGAGGTCAGCTCCAGGCTGCCACGGAAGATGGTGAACAGCCAGTTGAACACTTTCACCCCGGTGGGGATGGCGATGACCATGGTCATGATGCCGAAGAAGGCATTGACGTTGGCCCCGGCGCCCATGGTGAAGAAGTGGTGCAACCAGACGATGAACGACAGCAGCGTGATGGCCACGGTGGCCCACACCATGGTCTTGTAACCGAACAGGCGCTTACGGGCGAAGGTCGCGATGACTTCCGAGAACACGCCAAAGGCGGGCAGGATCAGAATGTACACTTCCGGGTGGCCCCAGGCCCAGATGAGGTTGACGTACATCATCATGTTGCCGCCAAAGTCATTGGTGAAGAAGTGCATGCCGAAGTAGCGATCCAGCGTCAGCAGGGCAATGGTCGCGGTCAGAATGGGGAACGAGGCAATGATCAGGATATTGGCGCACAGCGATGTCCAGGTGAAGATCGGCATGCGGAACAGGGTCATGCCTTTGGTGCGCATTTTCAGGATCGTGACGAAGAAGTTGATGCCGGTGAGCGTCGTGCCTATCCCGGATATCTGCAAGGCCCATATCCAGTAATCGACCCCCACCCCAGGGCTGAACTCTATCCCCGATAAAGGCGCATACGCGAGCCAGCCGGTCTTGGCGAACTCCCCCACCACCAGTGAGATGTTCACCAGCACTGCAGAGACCGCAAACAGCCAGAAGCTCAAGTTGTTGAGAAACGGAAAAGCCACGTCGCGGGCGCCTATCTGGAGTGGCACCACCAGGTTCATCAGGCCGATGACCATGGGCATCGCAACGAAGAAGATCATGATCACACCGTGGGCGGTAAAGATCTGATCGTAATGTTCAGGAGGGAGATAACCTGCGGCACCCCCGGCCGCCATGGCCAGTTGGGTACGCATCATGATGGCATCGGCAAAGCCACGCAGCAGCATGACCAGGGCCACCACAAAATACATGATACCGAGCTTCTTGTGGTCGACGGAGGTGAACCACTCGTTCCACAGCCAGCCCCACTTGCGGTAATAGGTGAGCGCGCCAAGCAGCGCCGCACCGCCAATCGCCATGAACGCCGCCACGACCATGATGATCGGTTCGTGATACGGAATGGCGTCGAGCGTCAATTTTCCAAACATGTTCAACCCCCGGCTTCTACGCTGTCAGGATGGCCGCCCATGGCGTGCTCATCGCTAGCGTGCTGATTGGTAACGTGGCCATAGGCAGCGTGATGGGAGGCCACCTGGGCACTCTCGAGTTCACCGCTTTCGCCATGGCTGTCGTGGGCTTCACCTAGGGCGTCGCTATGTGCCGCATGGTCACTGTGGCCACCATGGCCGCCGTGGCCTTCGCCACCCCCGTGGAAGCTGGTCAGAATCGTTTCGTACAGGGCGGGTGCCACTGCCGAGTAGTGTTCGACCGGGTGGTATTCACTGGGGGCCGCCAGGGCGTTGTAGCCCTCGGGGTAGCTCAGGGTCTGACCTGCTTCACGCACGTTGGCCACCCAGGCATCGAAGTCGGCTGGCGAGGTCACGTGGGCGTCGAAGGTCATGCCGGAGAAACCGGCTCCGCTGTAGTTGGTGGAGCGGCCTGGGTAGACGCCCTCTTCATCGGCGATCAGGTGCACGTCGTTGTCCATGCCCGCCATGGCGTAAATCTGGCTACCCAGGTGGGGAATGAAGAACGCATTCATCACCGAACCAGAGCTGACCCTGAAGCGCACCGGCGTATCCACCGGGAAAGCCACTTCATTGACACTGGCAATGCCCTGCTCGGGGTAGATGAACAGCCATTTCCAGTCCAGCGCCACCGCCTGTATTTCCATGGGCGCTACGCTGCTTTCGATGGGCTTGTGGGGGTCAAGGGAGTGCGAGGTTTTCCAGGTAAGAAAGGCGAGAACGGCGATGATCACGCAAGGCACGCTCCACACCGCTGCCTCGATGGCATTGGAGTGGGCCCAGTCAGGCAGGTACTTGGCAACGCTGTTGCTGCGCCGGTAACGCCAGCCAAACAGCAGCGTCATGACGATCACCGGGATCACCACAATCAGCATCAGCCCAAAGGAGGTCAGAATCAGCGAGCGCTGCTCGACGCCAATCTGCCCCTTTGGGTCCAGCAATGCAGAACTGCAGCCCGCCAACAGCAGGCACAGCACAACGAGCACAAGAATGCCTCGTCTGCGCCAAAGGGTAGGTAATTGCATGGGTGTAGTCTCGTGAGAGAGTGGCTGATACAGCCTGCTGCTGGCTGGCTAACTAGCCAGCTAAGTAGCAAGCTAACTATTACCCCATACATTTCCCAAAACCGTCGAGGGTTGACGTGCTCCGGGAAAGGTATGCGCTACCGGGAGGGGTAGGTAGCGAGTCTTAACCACACGTTGCGTGTATAAATTAAGACTAAAGTATTTTCTATTGATCTCCGTCAATCAGAAAGAGGCGCTTTGCCGCACCCCAGGTGCGGCCAAATGTGTTAAGCAACGCTTTAGGCAACGCTGATGCTGAGGGAGCTGGCGGGATGGTTTTCCAGCAGGCCAGGGGCGCGTTCGTCGTCGGTGATCACCACGTCGAAATCGGCCAGCGAGGCAAAATAGGCGGGCCGCACGATGCCGAACTTGCTGGCATCGACCACCAGCAACCGCTGCATGGCGGTAGCAATCGCCGCTTGCTTCGGGGCTACTTCATGGAAGTGAAAACAGCTCACTCCACGTTCGCAGTCTACCCCTGCCGCTGAAATCAGCGCCTTGTTGATGCCCAGGCGTTCGATGGCGTCCCGCATGCCGTCGCTGCCGAAGGATTGCGACGAGGCGTGAAACAGCCCCCCCAGCAGCACCAGCCGCACGTTGGGCAACGCGGCGACCGTGTTGGCCACGTTAAGCGCGTAGGTCACCACGGTCAGCTCGCGGAAGTGGCTGAGCTGGCTCAGCAAGGGAATCAGCGTGGAGCCACAGTCGATGAATAGCGTGTCGCCTTCGTCGATGAAACTGGCGGCACGCTGGCACAGGCGATGTTTGACATGGTAGTGGCTGGCCTGCTGCTCGGTGAGGTCGTAGACCGGCGTCACGCCGGGGTAGCTGGCCATCACCAGCCGCCCCCCCAGCAGGCTCAAGGGAGATGGCTGTGTGGCGAGGTCTCGGCGAATGGTCATTTCCGACACTCCGCACAGCTCGGCGGCATCGCGCAGGTGCAGGGTTCCCCCGCCTGCCAGGGCTTCTTGCAGCATGGCCAGGCGCTGGGCACTCCGGTCATTCACAGGCATCTCCTTGTGATTCATCTTGTTATCGGGTTTCAGCGCTCAGGTAACGCTTATGCTGAGCCAGCGCCCCGCGAATTTCCACTCCCCTACCACTCTGTTTGCCGCCATGAGGCGCATGAAACACCCTGGCAGCGTTGATGTGACAATACTTGCAAATCAACGTTAAAAAAATAACACTCGATGTTATAATTTTAACATCAACGCCAGCCCGCACGACCCACAACGTCGGTATGCCACCTCTCGTGGCACCGTAACAACCTTTGTTGAGGCTTTCATGACCGCTTTATCCCCCTCTCACGTTTCTTCGCTCGTCACGCTTGGCGCTGGCGTTTTCCTGGCTGGTGCGCTGGCCGCAGCCCCGGCCGTTGCCAATGACGCAGCGAGTGGCCCAATGACCCCGCACTGGTCGTTTGCCAACGTTTCCCTGAACTACCTGGACTGGTCCAACGGCACCGAAGCGCGCACGGCGAGCAATGCCGCCAAGAGCGACTTCACGTTCGTTGAAATCGAAGGCGGCGTCGGCTTTAGCTGGGGCGAGTTCTACGGCTTCTTCGATTTCGAGAACCCGACCAACGACCAGTTCGACGAAGCCAGTGGCGGCAAGGACAACTTCCGTACCGCAGGCAAAGTGACCTCGCACATTTACCTGGGTGACAGCCCGCTGTCGCTTTACGCCCACGTTTATGACTTCCGCGACTACGGCTTCAATGGCCGCGAGCAGGACCAGATTCTCGGCCTGGGCTACCGCACGACGTTCGCCAACGGCCTGTGGTTCAAGCCCTTCATCGGTGCTGCCAGGGTTCAAAGTGATGGCTATACGGGCATGAACGGCTACATGGCTGGCTGGGTCGCGGGCTATGACTTCACCGCGCTGGACCAGAACTTCAGTGTGACCAACTGGCACGAGCAGACCTTCGGTCGCGACAGCGACTACCTTTCCCAGAACTACGTCAACGGTACCGCAGGGAGCGTGGGGACCAACGGCGCATTGAGCCTTTGGTGGCACCCGTCTGACTTGATCACCACCGGCGTGCAGTATCGCTACTCAGAGAACAAGCTGGGTACACCCGACGCCTATCAGAACGCGATGATTTACTCAGTCAAGCTAAACTTGCTGTAATCGCTCCCACTCCTCACGCTCCGAAGGTACTCCCATGACCCTCATCATGAGCCTGGTTGGCATGGTCACTCTGGTGGCCATTGCGCTTGTTTTCTCCTATGACCGCAAGGCGATTCGCCTGCGTACCGTGCTGGGTGCCTTCGCGATCCAGGCGGGTATCGGTGCGTTCGTGCTCTACGTACCGTTTGGCCAGGCCGTTCTGCAGGCCATTTCGGCAGGCGTCAGCCAGGTGCTGGTTTACGCCAATGACGGTATCGGCTTTTTGTTTGGCGGGCTGGCTGACGTGGACAATGTCGGCTTCGTCTTCGCCATCAAAGTCCTGCCGGTCATCATCTTTTTCTCCTCGCTGATTGCCGTGCTCTACTATGTCGGCATCATGCAGTGGGTCATCCGGATTCTGGGTGGCGCATTGCAGAAAGCACTGGGCACCTCGCGCACCGAGTCGCTTTCGGCCACGGCCAACATCTTCGTGGGCCAGACCGAGGCACCGCTGGTGGTACGTCCGTTCATTGCCCGCATGACCCCTTCGCAGCTGTTTGCGGTGATGTGTGGTGGCCTGGCTTCCGTGGCGGGTTCGGTGCTGGCGGGCTATGCCGCGCTGGGCATTCCCATGGAGTATCTGGTGGCGGCCTCGTTCATGGCGGCGCCTGGCGGCCTGCTGTTCGCCAAGCTGATCATGCCGGAAACCCAGAACGTGGAAGATAGCGACAGCGTTTCCAAGGTCGATGAAGAGCTGAAAGAGCAGGACGACAAGCCCGCCAACGTGCTGGATGCAGCGGCTTCTGGCGCGACTTCCGGCCTGATGCTGGCAGCCAACGTGGGTGCCATGCTGCTGGCCTTCATCGGCTTGATCGCGCTGGTCAACGGTATTCTGGGCGGCGTGGGCGGTTGGTTCGGTTTCGAGGCATTGAGCCTGGAGCTGATTCTGGGTTGGCTGTTTGCCCCGCTGGCCTTCCTGCTGGGCGTGCCCTGGGAAGAAGCCACCCTGGCGGGCTCGTTCATCGGCCAGAAGCTGGTGGTCAACGAGTTCGTGGCCTTTATCAACCTGGCTCCCTACATTGAAGGGGAACAGGTGGTGGCTGCCACGGGTCAATTGATGACGCCTCACACCATGGCCATCCTGTCATTTGCCTTGTGTGGTTTTGCCAACCTGTCGTCGATTGCCATTCTGCTCGGTGGCCTGGGCAGCATTGCCCCGACCCGCCGCAAGGAGATTGCCCGGTTTGGTGTGAAAGCCGTGCTGGCAGGCACGCTCTCCAACCTGATGTCTGCCTCGATTGCCGGTTTCTTCCTGGCATTGAGCAGCCTCACCGCCTGACGCAGCGAGTACGCGATAACGCAACGGGCGCTGCTTTAGTACGCAGTGCCCGTTTTGTCTTTTACCGATTGATGAGAACTTCATGACTGCCACCGCTTCCCCCCAGCTTATCCAGGCCGCCCGTCACGCCCTGACGTTAATGGACCTCACCAGCCTGAACGACAGCGACACCGACAGCGTGATCGAAGCGCTGTGCCAGCAGGTCAAGACCCCCTACGGCCACCCGGCAGCGGTGTGCGTTTACCCCTCGTTCATCGTCACGGCAGCCCGCGCGCTGGGCGCCCACAAGCTGGATGATCAGGTCAAGATCGCCACGGTCACCAACTTCCCCCATGGGGGCGATGACATCATGGGCGCGGCCCGTGAAACCCGCGAAGCCGTGGCATCGGGTGCTCATGAAGTCGACGTGGTGTTCCCCTACCGCGCCTTGATGGCAGGCGATGAAGAGACTGGCCGCGAGCTGGTGGAAATGTGCAAGGCCGCCTGTGGTGGCCAGGCATTGCTGAAAGTCATCATCGAATCCGGCGAACTCAAGGACCCTGCGCTGATCAAACGTGCCAGTGAGCTGGCCATCGAAGGCGGCGCGGATTTCATCAAGACCTCGACCGGAAAAGTGCCGGTCAATGCCACGCTGGAAGCCGCCGAGATCATGCTCAAGGCCATCAAGGCCAGCGGCAAAGACGTTGGCTTCAAAGCCGCCGGCGGCGTACGCAGCGCAGAAGAAGCCGCTGAGTACCTGGCGCTGGCAGCCGACATCATGGGGCCGCAGTGGGTCACCCCGGCACACTTCCGGTTTGGTGCCTCCAGCCTGCTGGGCAACTTGTTGAACACACTCGACGGTGGCGCTGACGCGGCGCTGCTCTCCCCCACCAACGGAGGCTACTAAATGTCGTCCAACGCTTCTCACCACGCGCTGCTCCCTCAAGAACTGATTCGCCTGAAGCGCGACGGCCAGCCGCTGCCCGCTGAAGAGATCAAGGCGTTCGTGCAGGGCATCGCCGATGACCGCATCAGCGATGCGCAGATCGGCGCCTTCACCATGTCGGTCTTTTTGAATGGCATGAGCCGCGAAGAAGTCGTGGCATTGACCACCGCCACGCGCGATTCTGGCCACGTGATGCAGTGGGATTCCCTCAACCTGCCCGGCCCCATCGTGGACAAGCACTCCACCGGCGGCGTGGGCGATCTGGTATCGCTGGTGCTGGGCCCGTGGGTCGCGGCCTGCGGCGCCTTCGTACCGATGATTTCCGGCCGTGGCCTGGGCCACACCGGCGGTACCCTGGACAAGCTGGAATCGATCCCCGGCTATGACCCCTACCCCGCCCCCGAGCGCTTCAGTGAGGTGGTTAAATCCACCGGCGTGGCGATCATCGGCCAAACCGGCAACCTCGCCCCGGCCGACAAGCGCATCTACGGCGTGCGTGATGTCACCGCCACCGTGGAATCCATCCCGTTGATCACGGCCTCGATTCTGGGCAAAAAGCTGGCCTCTGGCCTGGACGCCCTGGTAATGGACGTCAAAGTGGGCAGCGGCGCGTTCATGCCCACCCCGGAAAAGTCCCGCGAACTGGCCAAAAGCATCGCCAACGTGGCCACCCAGGCAGGCACACCCACCACCGCCCTGCTCACCGACATGAGCCAGCCGCTAGCCCCGTGTGCCGGTAACGCGGTAGAAATCGTCGAAACCCTGGCGCTGCTGCGCGGCGAGCGAGCCAACAGCCGCGTGATGCTGGTCACCCGCGAACTGGCCGTTGAAATGCTGATTGCGGGCAAGCTGGTGGCCAACCGCGAAGAAGCCCTCGCCAAGCTGGACAAAGCGCTGACCTCTGGCGCGGCGGCAGAAGTGTTTGCCCGTATGGTGCGCGAACTGGGCGGCCCCGCCGACTTCATGGAGCGCTCGGACAGCTACCTGGCCACCGCCCCGGTCGTTCAAGCGGTCTACCCCGAGCAGAGCGGTATCGTGCAGCGTTTCGATACCCGCGCCGTGGGCATGAGCGTGGTAGAGCTGGGCGGCGGCCGCCTGCGTAACGATGCCAGCGTCGATCACAGCGTGGGCTTTAGCGACATCGTCGAAATCGGCGACCGCGTCGACAGCCAGCGCCCGCTGGCCATCGTCCACGCCCGCACGGAAGAGGCCGCGGCCCGTGCCGCTGCTCAGCTCCGTGCGGCGGTCACCATTGGCGATGCCGACGCCACCGCCGACACCCTGTTGCAAGAGACCTTCCGAGGAGAAGCCTGATGCGCCGCGCCATCGTCCTGGTACTCGACTCTTTCGGGATCGGTAGCGCCCCCGATGCCGCCACCTTTGGCGACCAGGGGTCAGATACTCTGGGCCACATCGCCGCCGCCTGTGCCCGTGGCGAAGCCGACACCGCCGAGCGCTCCGGCCCATTGTCGCTGCCCAACATGGCCGCGCTAGGTCTGTTCCACGCCCACCGCGACGCCACTGGCAGCGTGGCGGAAGGTGTCAGTTTGCCCGACCAACTGACGGGCGCTTACGCCCACGCCAAAGAGATCTCCAGCGGCAAGGACACCCCTTCCGGCCACTGGGAAATTGCCGGTGTGCCGGTGCGTTTCGACTGGGGCTACTTCCTCGATAAAACCGACAGTTTCCCGCTCGAACTGCTGGACGCCATCATTCGTGACGCCAAGCTGACCGGAGTGATCGGCAACTGCCACGCCTCAGGCACCGAGATCATCGCTCGCCTGGGCGAAGAGCATATCGCCACCGGCAAACCGATCGTGTACACCTCGGCCGACTCCGTGTTCCAGATTGCCGCCCATGAAGAGCACTTCGGCCTGGAACGCCTCTATGCGCTGTGCGAAACCGTCCGCGAGCTGCTGGAGCCCTACAACATTGGCCGCGTCATCGCCCGACCGTTCATTGGCGAAGACCGTGCAAGCTTTGCGCGCACCGGCAACCGCCGCGACTACAGCGTCGAGCCGCCCAGCCCCACCGTGCTGCAAAAGCTCGCCGATGCCGGGGGCGAAGTGGTGTCGATTGGCAAGATCGCCGACATCTACGCTCACTGCGGCATTACCCACAAGGTCAAGGCCAGCGGCCACGATGCCCTGATGGATGCCACCTTGGCGGAAGTCGCGCGCACCGCCAACGAGACCAGCGACCGCCCGACCATGATCATGACCAACTTCGTGGATTTCGATTCGGTCTACGGCCATCGCCGGGACGTACCGGGCTACGCCGCCGCGCTGGAGCACTTCGACGCCCGCCTGCCGGAGCTGCTGGCAGCCCTCGATGACGACGACCTGCTGCTGCTCACCGCCGACCACGGCTGCGACCCCAGTTGGGAAGGCACCGAGCACACCCGCGAATACGTGCCGATCATGGTACGCGGCGCAGGCTTCGCCCCCGGCCCGCTGGGCGAGCGCGGCACCTTTGCCGACATTGGCCAAACCCTTGCGGCGTTCTTCGCCGTAGACGCCATGGCCGACGGCGAGAGCTTTTTACCTGACGCGGCCTAAGCGCCGATAACGTATCACTGGCACGTCAACGTGCACGGCCTGAACCCCGCACGGCGGGGTTCAGGCTCCCTGTTCAGAGAGGAGAGTTTCATGGCTACCCCGCATATCAACGCCGAAATGGGCGATTTCGCCGATACCGTCCTGATGCCTGGCGACCCGCTGCGCGCCAAGTACATCGCCGACACCTACCTGGAGAACGTGCGCCAGGTCAACGACGTGCGCAGCATGTTCGGCTACACCGGCACCTACAAAGGCCGCGAGATTTCCGTCATGGGCCACGGCATGGGCATCCCCTCCGTGTCGATCTATGCCAAAGAGCTGATTACCGATTACGGCGTGAAGTCGATCATCCGCGTGGGCTCCTGCGGCGCGGTACGTGACGATGTCAACGTGCGCGACGTGGTGATCGGGCTGGGTGCCAGCACCGACTCCAAGGTGAACCGCATGCGCTTCAATGACCACGACCTGGCCGCCATTGCCGACTTCGAGCTGGCCAGCCACGCCGTGGCGGCCGCCAAAGCGCAGAACGTCGCCGTGAAAGTCGGCAACATCTTCTCGGCGGACCTGTTCTACAACCCGCAGACCGACATGGCCGAGCTGATGAAGCGCTACGGCATCGTCGGCGTCGAGATGGAAGCCGCAGGCCTGTACGGCGTGGCCGCCGAATTCGGCGCCCGTGCACTGACCATCTGCACCGTCTCCGACCACATTCTGAAAGGTGACTCGCTCTCCAGTGCCGACCGCCAAACCACCTTCAACGACATGATGGTGATTGCCCTCGACACCGTTCTGCGCGATGACGCCGCCAAGGCGTAATGCCCGGCGTCTTGAGCCCATAGACATCCTGAACACAGAGAGAGAATAGCGCCATGAGCCACGCGGATCAGGCATTGGTCGACACGCTGCTGACCACCCTGGGCAACGCCTACGCGCCCTACTCCAACCACCCCGTGGCGGCGGTGATGGAGTGCCCCGACGGCCAGCAGTTTGCCGGTAGCAACGTGGAAGTCGCCCACTACAAAGGGCTGTGTGCCGAAGCCTCGGCCATTTCTGCCATGGTTACCGCTGGCCAGCGCGAGCTGGCCAAGGTCTACGTGATGGGCCCCGGCGAGCACCTCTGCACGCCCTGCGGCGACTGCCGCCAGCGCATCCGCGAATTCGCCACCCCCAGCACGCAAATCATGGTGCTCTCCAAACAGGGCGAGGTGTTGAAAACCTACACCATGGACAGCCTGCTGCCCGACGCTTTTGGGCCGGAGCAGCTGCCGGGACGTTAAGCAGTTTCCCGCAGCACCAGCGCCACCGGCAGCGACACGTGCCGGGGCGCTTTTCCTGCCAACGCATCGCCCAGCAGCTCCACGCTCATTGCCGCAATGGCGGCAATGTCCTGGCGTACCGTGGTCAACCCCGTGGCCAGAGTGGGCAGGTCGTCAAAGCCGGTGACGGCTACCTCGCTGGGCACACGAATACCGCTGTCTTCCAGAGCGGCCACGCAGCCCAGCGCCAGCTCGTCGGTGGCACAGACCAGCGCGTCGAAGAGCAAGGATGCGTCTGCGCGCTCCTTGAGCAGGCGGTTGAGCTGGCGATAGCTGGTCAGGGAGTCCGAGGTCAGCCGATGCGGCAGGCTGATCAACTGCTCGCTGAGCCCCGCTTCGGTGACGGCACGCTGATATCCGGAAAGGCGGCTGAGAGGCCGCGGCACGTCCAGCTCTCCCCCCACAAACGCAATCCGCGTTCGCCCCTGTTCGATCAGGTGCTGCGTCATCTGGTAAATGCCCGAGACATCGTCCGGGGCCACCGAAAAGCCGTCTCCTGCGTTGCCAATTCGTACGAAGGGAACGCCCGCTGCCTTCAGAAGGCCTGGCCTGGCATCTTCTGCCGTTTCGCCCAGCAAGATCGCGGCTCCTGCCCGCTCGGGCAGCTCATGGGTCTGATCGTGGTGAAAAAACACCGGTACCATGCCTTGCTGGTGCAGGGCCACGGTCAGGTGCTGGTAGAGCAGAATGTAGTAAGGCCGCAGCTCGATATCCTGTCGCCCAAGGGAGATCCCCACCACCGCCGCCTTACCGCTGATCAGTTGACGGGCGGCGGCGCTGGGTTGATAGGCCAGCTCACGGCTGATGGTCAGAATCCGCTCGCGCAGCGCGTCGCTCAGCCCGGGCTTGCCGTTCAAGGCTCGGCTGACCGACGCGATGGATACCTCGGCACGCCGGGCAATTTCGCGGATGGTCGCCGCCGGTGCGCTCGATGTGTGCTGTTTCATGCCTGGCCTCAGCCGCCGTTGGGGAGCTTGATTGTACAAAAAGCGGGGCGGAAAATCGCCGCCCCCTGCGCAAGCAACCCCGTGCCAGCCAAGCCCTTGCGTTACCAGCCGCGTCTTCCCAGGCGCGAGAGTTCTCCCTCCAGCTGCTGCACGGCCTGCTCCGCCGTCATGTTGCCCGATAGCGCATCGTGCATCCGGTTGAACACGGCATTCGACACCCGTGGGTAAGCGCTGCCGGTCACGCTGGCGGGGCGCGGCACGCCCTTCATGACCGTCTCGTAGAGCTCGCCAATGAAGGGCTGCGCGGCCAGCACCTCGTCATCCTCATACAGTGCCGGGCGCGTGGGGTTACGGCCAAACTCGATAGCGTGGGCTTTCTGCTGGGCTTCGGCGGTCAGATAGGCCACCAGCTCAGCGGCCACGTCAGGGTGCGCCGAGTAGCGAGACACCGCCCAGTTCCAACCGCCCAAGGTGGCCACCGACAGGCCTTCAGGCCCACTGGGCAGCGGCGCCACGCTGAATTTGTGCTGGATCGGCGTTCCGTCCGCCTGGCCCAGCGACCACACGTAGGGCCAGTTGCGCATGAACACCGCGTTGCCCGCCTGGAATACGCCTCGCGCTTCCTCTTCCATGTAGTTGCGTACACCTTCCGGGCTGATATCACCTATCCAAGAAGCCGCCAGCGCCAGCGCTTCCACGGCCTGAGGATTGTTGACGGTGACCTGTCCGTCGGCATCCACAAAGGTGCCACCGCCGTAGCTGGCCACCCACTCCAAGGCGTTGGTGGTGAGCCCTTCGTAGGCCCGCCCCTGGAAGACGAAGCCATGCATGCGCTCATTGCCAGCCTCCCGCTCGGCGTTTTGAATACGCCGAGCGGTGTCGGTGAGCGCTTGCCAGGAGTGCGGCACCTCTTCACCGTACTGCTCCAGCAGGTCATGGCGGTAGTAGAGCAACCCGGCATCGGTAAACCACGGCAGGGCCACCAGCTTGCCTTGCACGGTATTGTTGTCCATCAGCGAGGGAATGAACCCCTCGGTGGCGCCTTCCGGCAGGTACTCGTTCAAATCCACCAGGTGCTCTGCCAGCAGCCCCGGCCAGACGATATCCACCATCAGCACATCGACATCCCGAGACTGGCTGCCCAGCAGCTGTTGATACAGCGAAAGCTTTTCCGTGGGCGAGGCTGGCGTGGTGACGATATTGACCTGATGGCCGTTGGCTTCTGCCCAGCGCTGGGCAAGCGCCGGGCAGAAATCCGCCGCCCCGCCATCGCCACAGGCCACGGTGATCTCGGCGGCCAGAGCAGGCAATGCGACAGGCAGTAACGTCATCAGCAGCAACGGTGTTTTCAATGTTGAGCGCATCGTGGAATCCTCATCTTGTTATTGGGTGTCTTGCGGTCAGAGATGCTCGATGAAATCTGCTGATCAACTGGCAATTGCCAGGCTGCGGTCCTCCAGGCTGGAAACGAAACAGGCATCCAGCACGGTTTGAATGGCCGCGCCCCGGGCAAAGTCGGGCTGGTCGTTTTCCCCAGTGCGAATGCTCTCGATAAAGCGCTGGTAGATGCTGGGCGTGGGCGGCGCCTTGACGGTGCTCCAGCGAGCGGGATGCACGTCATCGTTCAGGCACACCTGAACGTCATCCTTGGAGGCGTCGAGATCCACGCGGATCGCACCCTTGTCGCCGTGAACGCTCAGCGTCAGCGAGTTGTGGTGCCCGGTTGCCCAGCGGGTTGCCTGAATCGTGCCCATGGCGCCGTTGGCAAAGCGCACGCGCATCAGCGCCGTGTCGTTGGCATCCAGCAGGTAGTCGCCGATGCGGTTGTCTGGGGCTTTGTCGAAGCAGGTGAGTTCGCAGTTGACGCGGGTGATATCGCCCACCGGGAAGCTGGCAAAATCGACGATATGCACGCCCACATCGCCCAGCACGCCTTTGCTGCCGTGGGCTTCCGAGAGCCGCCAGAGCCACTGGCTATCCTCATCCCAGCGTCCCCAGGCGTTGCTGACCAGCCAGCTCTGGCGATAGCTGGCATCCACGTGGCGAACGGTGCCGATGGCGCCGCCGGTAATCAGCGCTCGGGCGTGCTGAATGGCGGGGGCGTCACGGTAGCTCAGGTTGACCATGTTGATGACCTTGGCGGCCTGGGCGGCAGCGACCATCTCGTGGGCATCCTCCGCATTGGTGGCCAGGGGCTTTTCACACAGGATGTGTTTACCCGCCGCAATGGCTGCCAGCGACGTGGCCTTGTGCACGCCATCCGGAGTGACATTGCTCACCGCGTGGATATCGTCGCGGGCCAGCATGTCGTCCAGCGACTGGTAAACATCGGCAATGCCATGGCGCTCGGCGAAGGCCTGCGCCTTGGGGAAATCACGGTCGCATACGGCAACCACTTCGACACCTTCGAGTCGGCCATAGTGCTTGGCGTGCTCCCCCGCCATGCTGCCCGCGCCAATAATCGCGATACGGATCATTTGAAGCCCTCCTCACCAGGTTTGTGCAGGATTTCGCCCTTGATCTCGACCGGGTTGGGCGCCTGGTCGGCGGGGACGTTGGGGCAGCTGTCGATCCACCGGGAGCCTTCCGGCTGCGCCCAGACCACGGCGTTCTTGAGCACCCGCTTTACCTGCTCGTCGTAGTAGATTGGGTAGGTTTCGTGGCCGGGACGGAAGTAGAAAATCTTGCCGTTACCGCGCTTGTAGGTCAGGCCGGAGCGGAACACTTCGCCGCCTTCGAAGGCACTAATGAAAATCACCTCGTCCGGGTTGGGCACCGCAAAGGGTTCGCCGTACATTTCGGTATGGGGCAGTTCGATGTAATCCCCGAGCCCTTGCACGATGGGGTGGCCAGGATTCACCACCCAGAGCCGCTCACGCTCACCGGCTTCCCGCCATTTAAGTGAGCAGGTAGTGCCCATCAAACGTTTGAAGATTTTCGAGTAGTGGCCGGAGTGCAGCACGATCAAGCCCATTCCCTGCAGCACGCGCGTTTGCACGCGGTCGACGGTCTCTTCCAGCACGTCGCCGTGGGCGGCGTGGCCCCACCACAGCAGCACGTCGGTATTCTCCAGCGTCTCTTCGTCAAGCCCCTGCGCCGGGTCTTGCAGCGTGACCGCCGTGGCCGTTAGCGCTTCCGCTTCATTCAACCCATCGGCGATGCACTGGTGCATGCCGGTGGGGTAAATACGCGCCACTACGTCGTTGGTTTGTTCGTGGACGTTTTCGCCCCATACGGTGACTCGGAGTGTCATGTCGTTCTCCTCAGCGTTGATAGGTACTTGCTCACGAGAGTGAGCGCTGAGGAGAAAAGTAAACGTTTACTCAAAAAGAGTAAACGTTTACTTATTGGATTTTAGTCGAACACCACCGACGCGCTGGCGTCAGGTTCTATTGCTGTTCAGACAGGGGCTTCGTCGGGGCGATTCTCGGCGACGCGCTCGACATCCACGATGCCCGAGCGGCTGACCACGACTTTCCAGCGCGCCAGGTAAGGGGCATCTTCGCTGCCCGTTTCGCGCACCACCAGGTTGAACAGGTGGCGGCGCTCGACGCTTTCCCGCACCGCCTGCCCCTCTTTCAGGCGATAGATATGGTGCTTATCCTTGCTCATCAGGCGGGTCAGCATGGAGAGGTCAATGCTCAGGGTTTCGCGGGTATGCTCATAGCCACTCAAGAAGCGTGTGGGGGACATGCGCGAGCTGGAGCGATAGTGCATGACCACCTCTTCACGCTGGGCCACCGTGCGCCGCCGCATCTGTTGTATATCCTGGTCGAGGGCGGTATAGCGCTTGTAGTCGAACCATTCGAGCTGCCGTCCGACCAGCGCATTGCGGGTAGGGTCGATGTATTGTCGCCGCCACTTGGGTCGGCCTCTTCTCAGCCATCGCCATAGGGTATTGCGCAGGTCGTCCTTGAACACTTCGCGCATGGCGTAGAGCAGCGCCATGGCCAGCACGAACAGTGCGGTGATGTCGCCAATCACGTCGCGCAGGTGCAGTACCCCCAGCGACACGAAGGCCATGACCACCGCGGTGGCCAGGGCCTTGACGGCTTTCTGTTCGCCGCTACCCAGCTCCAGCGCACGCTGCTTGAGCGTGATCGGGTACTCGATCAGCCGTCGCAGCAGGCGCATCTTGTTGGACATGCGGGTGGGGTCATCGCGTACGCGCTCGGCGTTGTACTCCTGCTGCTCGCGGTACTCGCCTTCACGGTGGCAGATGGTCACCAGGCGTCGTTTGACCTCGCTGAACTCTCCGCCCTTGGGCATGTGGGCCACCAGCGCCAACAGCTGCTGCTCGGTGAACCAGGAAAGATAGTTGTCGATGTTGGCAAAGTATTTATAGAGCCGTTCATCGGTGGGCGGGTTACGCCGCAAGCGCTTGAGTATGCCGTCGCTCAGGTCGCTCATCTCGACCAGCTGATCGTAAAGCTCGCTCGCCTTGTCGTGGGTGCTGCTCTTCTCCTCACCCTGCAGGCGACGCAGTTTACGGGCCGTGGAGAGCATGCCCTGGGTGGTTCGCTCCAGGGCCACCACGTACTGGTAGGCGTAGAGACTGAGGCTCAAGCGGTAGGAGTCGCTGCCCAGCTGGTTACGGCTGGCCAGGCGGCTATGCACCAGCGGCAGATGGTACTCGTCGCTGTAGTAAGTGCGCGAGACGTTGATGGCAGCGTGATAAAATGCTTCTTCGGAGATGATGTGCGTACTCAGCCCCAGCTCCTGAGGCACGAACAAGTACACATCCAGCGTATGTGAGGTCTCTTCCTTCAGCCGTCGAGACAGGCGCAGTTGGAAGCTATTTTTACGTTCAACGTTGATCACCCTCACTTATCTCCTGCTTTCATGCCAGACTCGATGATATACCATGGTGAGCTCGCTAGTACGGCTGGCAGAGCGTCGTCTGCCAGCGCACCTTGATACCACAGAGCCATACCATCAAGACTGCGCCATGAGGACTGTACCATGAGGACTGTGCCGTGAAGACCGCGCCATGAAGCGCATGGCATGGATCAGCGCTTTACTTCTTCGCCTTGGAGCCCAGGGATGCCCATCGCCCGTTTTTCACCCTTTGAGCTGCTGCTGCTAAAAAGTCGTAGCCAAGTGGATACGGCCACGCTACTGCTGCTTGGCTGGGTGCTCGTGCATCGCCAGCACGTTTCCGAGGGGCAACGCCGACGTCGGCTGGCCCAGGTCAGCGCGCAGTTTCGCCATGGGCACGAGCTGGGCCCGGTCATGAGCATTGCCCATAGCCAGGACCTTCACGCCATTCAACTGGCCGCCGAAGTCGTGCGCAAGGAGTGCTCCAGGGAGCGCAGCCTCAGCGTGATGCATCAAGCCATCACGGTGGCCACCGACGATGGCGAGCTGTCGCTGGCCAATCACTATATCCTGCGCTTTCTGGCCGACCTGCTGAACGTGGTACCCGCCACCTTGAACACCCTTTTTCAGGAACTGACCGGCAAGCCGCTGCGAGCCCCGGAAGACCCCAGCCGCGATGCCTACTGGCAGGTGCACGACCCGGCGTATTACACCCACAAGGCCGAGCAGGAAGCCCAGGCCGCCGAGCGAGAACAGGCCGCCCAGGCGCAGGCCGAACAGCAGCAGCGCGCCAAGGCCGACAAGCAGCACGCGCGCGCCCAGCGCCAACAGCAAAAACAGCAGCGCAAGGAGGAAGCGCGTCAGGCCAAGCAGCGTGCCGAGCAAGCCCAGGAGCACGCACGTGCAGAGCAGCAGCGCCAGGAGCAGGCTCGCGCCGAACAGGCTCGTCGTGAGCACGCCCGCCGACAGCAGGAGCAGGCCCGGGCAGAACAGGCACGCCGCGAGCGTTACCAGCGCGCGACCAATCCTCCGCCACCGCCCGACCGCACCACCCGAGCGCTGGCCGTGCTGGGGCTGATGCCAGGCGCCAGCAAGACAGAAGTGCGCAAGGCCTACCGGCGCATGGCGCAACTGCATCACCCCGACCGGTTCTATTCGGAAAGCGAACATCAGGTGGCGCTGGCCTCGGCACGTTTTCAGCGCATCAAAAACGCGTATGATTATCTGATGCAAACTTACTAAGCGTCACGGGGCAGCGACGTATGCTGCCCGCCATGCTGAAACCACGACCTTCCACTGTGTCCATTGTGACGAGACCGACGCCGGATTATGCGCGACCTTTATCAACGCCTGAGCCTGCCCCCCAATGCCAATGAGCAGCAGATCGACACCGCCGTGGCGCGCTGCCCCAACAGCGCCCTGCGCCAGGACGCCACCTCGGTACTGACGGTGACCCCGCACCGTGAAACCTACGATGCGCTGCACGGCACCTTGAGCGACATCGGCCGCCTGCGCGCGCGCCTTGGATTGACCCACGGAGCACACTGGCAAGGTGACGTGGCCAATGATTTCTCGCTGCCCCCTGACCACGCCATTTCACGCCATGACGAACTGGTCGACCGAGTCAGCCACGCCGTCTCGCTATATAACCGTTGGCGAGGGCTGCGTGGCCCCTGGCTGCTGGTCACGCTATTTGCGCTGGGCACAGGCCTGGGGCTGGCCATTGGCATTGCCCTAAGTCTGGGGCTTGGGCTGGGATCGAGATAGCGGCGGCGCAGTCGTTGAGCCTTCAGGGCGCTGCCGCTCGTCACGGCGGATTTCGGCCTCGGTGGGCCTGGGCGCTGGTTTAGGGGGCTCAGGGGTATGCTGCGGCGCATCCAGGTCGCCCTGCTGGCGGTGCTGCAGCGTCATGTCGGTACCATGGGGCTCGTCACCACGGGCCTCGGAGCGAGCCTCCATGCGCACGCTGAGCCGCGGTACACCCAAGTCGATTTCCTGGGCTTCCATGCGCTGCTTCAGCAGCAGATTGAAGGCGCGTGACACGTCCCACTGCATTTCAGGAGCGGTGCGGAAGCGCATCCGTAATATCGGGCAGCCATCTTCGAAGGCCTGTACCCCCTGCATCTCCAGCGGCGACCAGATGTAGTGACGCATCATCGGGTCCTTGCGCAATTCCTGAGCCGTTTCCTGCATCAGCGTGATGGCGTCATCGATTTTCATGTCATAAGGAATGCGAATCCGCATCAAGGCAATACCGAACTGGCGCGACATGTTGTGGATCGATTCGATACGACTGAAGGTGATGATGTGCAGCACGCCGTCCAGGTCACGCAGCCTGACCGTCCGCAACGTCAGCCCTTCGACGGTACCCATGTGCGTATTGATGGTGACGAAGTCATCCACCGCCAGGGAGTCCTCGATGAGGATGAAGATGCCGGTGATCAAATCCTGCACCAGGGTTTGCGCGCCAAACCCCACCGCCAGACCGATCACACCGGCACCGGCCAGCAGCGGCGTGACGTTGACCCCAAGGTTGGCCAAGCCAGCAATCACCGCAATGATCAGGATGGTGACGAAAATCACGTTACGGATCATCGGTGTGATGGTTTGTGCGCGAGCCTGGTTGACGCGCCGCCCCCGTGAACGCGCGGAGGAAGTCAGCGCCCGTTGAATGGCGGTATCGGCAAAAATCCACACCAGCCATGCCAACAGCACGGTGGCCCCCAGGCTGACCAACGCCTGGCCAATACGCGCACTGGCCACGGCCTGCTGGCCAAGCCCAAACAGCGAGCCTCCCCATACCTGCATGGAAAGCTCGGCAAAAATCATCCAGGCGCTCAGGTGCGCCAGTACGAAGCCAAACCGCTCGAGTCGCTTGCGATATTGGCTAAAGCGGCGGCGATGGCGCCGCTTGCCCAAGCGCTCTTCCTGGCGACGCAGCAGCCCGGTAATCACCAGGGTCAGCACCAGCAGACTGGCGGAAATGATCGAGCGAGCCAGCGCCGTGCCCACATCCCCGACGGTAATGAAAATGGCCAGCAGCGAGCCGCCCACCATCAGCAGGGCAGGAATGTGCCATAGCCCACCCAGCGCACGGATCATTTCCACGGCCGTACTGGCATCGCGGCGCTGCTTGTAAGGCCGGTTACAGATGAGATGACGAATGGGGCGCTGGAATTTGAAGATGAAACGCGCCGACAGCAGCGCCGCCAGCATGTTGGCCAGCACCGACACCAGCCCCGACAGCTCGGTCCCCAGCAGCTCCATCAGGCGGGTAGAGTTGACGGCATCTCCCAAGGCAATCAGCGCGCCGATGACGAACAGCCCCCGCAACGCCTTGTGCTGTAATACTTGCACGGCGGTAAAACGGTGCCCGCGACTAAAGAACGCCACCACCGTTTCGAACACCACCGACAGCGCTCGGCCACACAGGCAGATATAGGCCACCACCAGCACCAGTGCACGGCCAGGACTGTAAGGCAGCAGTTGGCCGACGCCCAAGGTAATGACGAAGGCCAGTATCCAGGGAAGCATGCGCCGCAAGAAGTGAACCGCCAACAGCCAGGCCTTGGGGTCCCGAGGCAGGTCCAGCGGCCAATCGCGGCGGGTGGCCACCACCCGCCCAAAGGCAATCATCGTGACCAGCAGACCGCTCCAGATCACGGCCAGCAAGGCCCCTTCCGCCACGGCCCGGATGGCGTCGCCCTGGTCGGCACCGGCATTCAGGGCGCGCAGGTCCTCGACGCCCTGGACCAGCTGCCGTGACCACTCGTCGATGGGCGAATCTCCGGCTTGGGCGTGCTCACCGATGTCGGAAAGCGTATAGGCCAGGGCGCCCAACAAACCCTGGCGCACCACGCCTTCGTCTTCCACGGCCTCGGTACTCAGCTGCAGCTCGCGCAGCGAGTCCAGCAGCGCACGGCGCTGATCCTCGCTTTCGAGCATGCCAATGACGTCGCTCAGGGAGCGCTGGAAATTTTCGCTGGTGACGTCCGGCTGCTCTTCGCTGTCACTACTGCCCCCCAGCGTGGGAAGCGAGACGCTCTGGGCGTGTGCGGTGACGCTGATCATCAGGCTGAGTAGCGCCCCTAGAACGATGCTGGTTATCCAGTGCTGTCGCACGCGTGACTCCCGTGGAAAGTGACTGTTGAATCGTGTCCTTCTCTTGCTCAGCCTAAGCGTGTGATTATGATAGGCTAAACGTACAAACGTTCACCTCCAGGACATCGAGATGACGCTGCAGGCTCCTCCCCAACGCTTGAACCCGGACGGCCAGACCCGACGCGTAGGCGTCGAAATCGAGTTTGCCGGGCTCCCCCCTCGCGAGACGGCCGAGGTGGTGCAGGCACTGTTTGGTGGTGAGCTTAACGTGGTCAGCCCCCATCGGCTACAGGTGGCCGACACACGCTGGGGAGCGTTCGAGATCGAACTGGATACTCAATACGCCCATCCAGACCAGACGTTGTTGGACGCACAGCAGGACAGTGACAGCGAGTGGGCCCGCCAACAGCATCAGCGACGGCTGGAATTCCACCAAAAGACCCGTGAACTGATCGGTGACATGGTGACCGGCCTGGTGCCCACCGAAATCGTCTGCCCTCCCATCCCCTGGGAAGAGCTCGAAGCGCTGGACACTCTGTTCGACACCTTGCGGGAAAAAGGCGCCAAAGGCACCGATGCCAGCCTGCTGTACGGCTTCGGCCTGCACCTGAACCCTGAGATCGAGCGCGGCGAGGTCGATTACCTGCTCGCCATGCTACGCGCCTATTTGCTGCTGGCCAGTTGGCTACGCCAGGAAATCAAGGTGGATATCACCCGAGAGATGCTGCCGCACGCCAACCCGTTTCCCAAGGAGTACGCCCGCAAGGTGCTGGATCTGCGTTACCAGCCGGACCTCGACACCTTCATCGACGACTACCTGGCCGATAATCCTACCCGTAACCGCGAGCTGGACCTGCTGCCGCTGTTTGCCCACCTGCGCCCGGAACACCCTCATCCGCTACTGCACGGCCAGTTGACCAAGCCACGGCCCACCTTCCATTATCGGTTGCCCAATGCGCAGCTGTCGCAGCCGGGCTGGGGCAGCGTGATGGAGTGGAACCGCTGGGTGGAGGTAGAGAAGCTGGCCCACGATCAGGACAACCTTCACGCCCGCTGCCAGGAGTACATGGCCGAACAGCGCCAGCCCTGGTGGCAGCGCCTCAAGCGCAGACTGTTTGGCCATGCCTAGACCCCTGATCGGCATCACGACCTCGGATTACAAAAGCCAGCTTGCCTGGTGCTTCGACTGGTTTGCCGTCTGGCGTCACGGCGGCAGGCCGCTACGCCTTTCCCCTTCCCGCCCTTTGCCGGAGCATCTGGACGGCCTGATCATTGGCGGCGGGGACGACATTCAAGCCCACCTGTACGGCGGCGAAGTGCAGCTTGACGTGCGCCTGGACCCGGCTCGTGACGAGCTGGAACTCGACCTGCTGAAGCGCTTCATACCCCGCCATACGCCAGTACTCGGCATCTGCCGAGGTGCGCAGCTGATCAACGTGCATCTGGGCGGCAGCCTGGACCCCGACATCTACACCACCCACGAAGGCTTGAAGCGCCGCCGCACGGTACTGCCCCGCAAAACCGTCGACATCGTGGGCGACAGCCAGCTCTATCGCTTGCTGGGAGTGACCTGGTGTCGCGTGAATAGCCTTCATCATCAGGCGGTCAATCGGGCAGGCAAGGGCATTCGTATCGTGGCGCGTGACCGCGATGGGCTGGTGCAGGGCATCGAGTCCACGGAGCATGCGTTCCTGATAGGCGTTCAGTGGCACCCGGAGTGGCTGATTTTCAACCGCCCCCAGCAGCGTTTGATACGTGCGCTGGTGAAGGCGGCCAAGGCGCCCCGCTAGCCTTTCAGTGCAGCCAATGCCGCGTCGTAATCAGGCTCGTTCTTCAACTCGCTGACCAGCTCGCTGTGCAGCACCCGATCCTCGGCATCCAGCACCACCACGGCACGAGCGCAGAGCCCTTCCATGTTGCTGTTGCATAGCGCCACGCCCCAGTCCTGCTGAAATTCGCGGTGGCGGAACGTCGAGAGCGTCTCCACGTTGTCCAGCCCTTCGGCACCGCAAAAACGCTTGGCCGCAAAAGGCAAGTCGGCAGACACCACCAGCACCACGGTGTTGTCCAGCGACGAGGCCAGTTCATTGAAGCGTCGCGTCGACGTTGCACAGGTAGGCGTATCGACGCTGGGGATGATGTTCAGCACCTTGCGCTTGCCTGCATAGGTCGCCAGGGTAACGTCGTCCAGGCTGCCGTTGGTGAGCGTCATGGCCGGTGCATCCTGCCCCACCGCCGGTAAGGTGCCCGCCACATCCATGGGTTGACCTGCCCGCGTAATCTGTTGCATATCAAGCTCCTAATGTATGGTAAAAGGGGAATGACGATCAGTGGCCCAGCTTACCGTGGAACTCCCTGATTCGGCTATCCCTCATCCATCGCGACACGCTAGCGAGAACACCATGGCCTCTGTAGTCATTATCAAAACCGGCGACGCCTTCCCCGAAGTGGTGGATCAGCACGGAGACTTCGAACAGCTGTTCATCGAGCAGGTGCAGGACACCCTGCCCGACCACCTGACCCTCGACGTATGGGATGCACGCCTCACCAGCCAGCCGCCGGAGGATATCGTGGCAGCCATCATTACCGGCTCCCACAGCATGGTCAGTGAGCAGCTCCCCTGGAGCGAGGCGCTGAAGCCCTGGTTACAGCAGGCACTGGCGGACGACCTGCCGCTGCTGGGCGTATGCTACGGCCACCAGCTGATGGCCGCTGCATTTGGCGGTGTGAGTGATTACCACCCGGCGGGGCGTGAATCCGGCACACGCAGCGTACGCCTGACCCAGGCAGGCCGCCAGGATCCGCTGCTTGGGCAACTCCCGGAGTGTTTCGTGGCCCACTTGACCCATGCTCAGGCGGTCATGCAGCTTCCCCCTGACACCAGCATCCTGGCGCACAATTGCCACGATGCCCACCAGGCGCTGCGCTATGGGCCACGCCAGTGGAGCGTCCAGTTCCATCCCGAGTTTTCACCGCCGGTGATGCGCGCTTATATCGAACGCCAGCGCGCTGCCTTGCGCGACCAGGGTGAAGACCCGGATCAACTGCTGCAAGACGTCGCGGAGACCCCCGACGCCACGCGCCTGCTGACCCGTTTCATCGCGATGCTGTAGTGCGCGTTTGCGTTGCTGTCGTGCGCTTTTGGTCGCGCCGCGATGCCAGCCGGTCGGCCAGGCGGGTTGGCTCTGGCAGCTTGGTCTTGCCCAGGCAGCGCATGACCCAGTCCAGCGAAGTCGCCAGCGACAGTCGATGCCCCGGAGACACGAACACTGGCTTGACCTGAGCACGGGAGCGCAGCACGGCACCGATCACTTCCTGCCCAGCCATGAGCGGCACCCAATCGCCTCGGGCCTCCCCCACGTCGGCATGGCGCCCAGTGAGTCGCGACTTGGCAACCCCGATGGTCGGCAGGTCCAGCCACAGCCCCAAGTGCGCTGCCACGCCTAGCCGCCGAGGGTGGGCGATGCCCTGCCCATCCACCATGACCAGCTGCGGGCGTGTTTTCAACTGGGCAAAGGCTCCCAGCGCCGCCGGAATTTCCCGGAACGACAGCAGGCCCGGGATGTAGGGCATGCGCGTGGGTTCCCGGTGAACCACCTGCTCCACCACAGTCAGTGGCGGCGCCTGCTCCGGCGACCACGCCAGCACGACCACCGCCGCCCGGGTAATGCTGCCGTCTTCTTCGAAACCGATGTCGACCCCCGCGATGTGCGTCACGGGGTCGATACGGTCGTCGGCTTCCAATTGCTTGGCAAGCTGGGACTGGAGTGCGATGGCCTGCTTGGGAGTCAGGTTCCAATCGTGTAATGCGGCGTCCATGCGGCCTCCTTGCGGGTGATTCGAGGTTGGCGCCCAGCAGACGCTGAGCCACCAGGATGACGTTCAGGATAGCCAAAAAAAACCCCCCATGCCAAAGGCATGGGGGGATGGTAGCCAAGGCGACATCAGTCGCCCGGCAGGCGTTTACGCACGTTCGCGACGGCGAACCGGCGCATCGCCATCGTCACGACGACGGCGCGGTGCACGCTCGGGCGCACGGTCTTCGCTGATTTCCAGCGGGCGACCGGCCACACGGGCACGTGCCATCTTGGCCAGAATGGTAGACGGCAGGCCGCTGGGCAGCTCGACCACCGAGAAGGCGTTGCGAATATCGATACGGCCGATACGGGCACCTTCGATACCGCCTTCATTGGCCAACGCGCCAACCAACTGGCCAGGCTTGACGCCATCTTTATGGCCTACCGATACACGGTAGCGGGTCATGCCTTCGCTGGGCGCACTGGAGCGCTCGCGACGAGCACCAGCAGGTTTGCCGGGGGCACCCTCACGCGGAGCACGCTCTTTGCGCGGTGCTTGCAGACGGCCAATCGGCGCTTCGTCAGCACGAGCCATGGCAGCAAAGGCACATGCCAGCTCGACGGCGTCGTGACCTTCTTCCACCAGACGCTCGACCAGCGCGCGCTGCTCTTCGGCACCCTTGGTCAGGGCTGCCACGACGCGATGGTGGAATACTTCATCACGGTGCGCACGGATAGCGGCTTCGTCAGGCAGCGGCATTTCGGTCATTTTCTGACCCGTTGCCTGCTCCATCCAGCCTACCTTGCGGCCTTCACGGAAGCCCGCGAAGGTGATCGCGATACCGCTGCGGCCCGCACGGCCAGTACGACCGATACGGTGCGTATAGGCTTCGGCGTCCTGGGGAAGATCGTAGTTCACCACGTGGGTGATACGCGGAACGTCCAGACCACGAGCGGCGACGTCGGTCGCGATCAGGACATCGACCTTGCCACGCTTCAGGCGAGTGATGGTGCGCTCACGCAGGCTCTGGTCCAGGTCACCCGACAGGCCAGCCGCGTTGACACCGCGCGCCGTCAGCTGCTCTACCAGCGTGGTACAGGCAGCACGTGTACGTACGAACACGATGGCCGCATCCACTGGCTCCACTTCCAGAATACGCGCCAGCGCTTCCAGCTTGGCACCACCGTCCACACGCACCAGGCGCTGTTCGATGTTTTCTCCCGTCGTGGTGCGCGATTCGATCGCCACCTTGACCGGGTTGACCAGATAGCGATTGACGATGCGCTCGATTTCAGACGGCAGCGTGGCCGAGAAGAACACGCGCTGGGCATCTTTCGGGGTATCGGCAACCACGCGTTTTACGTCGTCGATAAAGCCCATGCGCAGCATTTCGTCGGCTTCGTCCAGCACCAGCGCAGACAAACCGTCCAGCTTCAGGCTGCCGCGATCCAGGTGGTCGATGATACGACCGGGCGTACCGACCACGACCTGAGCGCCGCGCTTCAAGGCGCCCAGCTGCTCACGGTACTCTTGACCACCACACAGGGTCGCCACTTCGAGCCCCTGCAGGTTTTGACCATACTTGCTAAAGGAAACCGCAACCTGCTGAGCAAGTTCGCGGGTAGGCGCCAGCACCAGTACCTGGGGCTCGCGACGCTGCATGTCGAGACGCGACAGCAGCGGCAGTGCAAAGGCAGCCGTTTTACCGGTACCCGTTTGTGCCTGACCCAGCATATCGCGGCCTTCCAGCAGGGCTGGAATGGTCTGCGCCTGGATGGGCGAAGGAGTTTCGTAGCCCTGCGCTTCTACAGCAGACAGAACGGCAGGCAAAAGAGCCAGATCACCGAAGCTCGGCGAGGTGACAGAAATCGAGGTCATTAATCACACCTTGGTAGGCCGGTATCACCGGCAAAAAACATCGTAAGCGTCTCTGACTCTGTCATATGCCGCACGTCACGGTGCGCAGCAAAAGAACAAGGCTCCGCATAGCGGATATCGTCATCAGTGGAGTCGGAGACGCCGGTCGCACCTGGCATTCGGCTGGCAGTACCGCACGCTGCGGGCCAACCGCTGTGGCGACCTTACTGCGCCGATTTCACCCGTCTGGTGAAATGCTGGAGGCGCGCCATCTTCACAGCAATGAACATCCAGTCGAGGGGATGTTCCTGCAAACGTTTCGGCTTGGTGCCACAAGGCCACCGAATCAACGCTTGCCGTCGTGATGGAGGGGTCAACACATGCGAGGAGCGCGCATCCTACCACCCCACTGGTGAGCTGACCAGCTTTTTTACTTTAACCAATATCATCCTGAAACTTGCACTTGTTCACTATTGGTCTAACCTGAGAGGTGCCTCACGTTGTTCACGAACTTCAAGGAGTGATGCATATGAACTGGGATCAGATCGAAGGCAAATGGACCGAAGTAAAAGGCAAGGCGCGTTCCAGCTGGGGCGAATTGACCGATGATGAGCTGACGCAAATCGGCGGCAAGAAAGACCAGCTCGTGGGCAAGCTTCAGCAGAAATACGGGCTGGCCCGTGAAGAAGCCGAGCGCCGTGCAGACGAGTGGGCCGACGGCCTCTGATCATTTCGGCATTGGCGCTGTACAGGCAGGCCAATGCGTATCCATTTTCCAATAGATGACTATTTGGCTGATTCAATAGCAACATGGAGAGAAGCTATGCGTAAATCACTACTGACAACGGCTATCGGCACGGTACTTCTGGGCAGCATGGCAATGGGCGCCCACGCACAGACCGAGCCACAGGGCATGTATTCAGCCGAAGACATTCTGGATGCTGACGTCTACTTCGCGGGCGGTTCCGGCGAAGAGATCGGTGAGGTAGAAAACATTCTTTTCGATGAGGAAATGCGCATCACTGCACTCGTCGTCGAAAGTGGTGCCGTACTGGGCCTGGGCGGACGTGAAATCGTCGTCGGTACCGACCACTTCACGCTGGAAACCCACACCGAAGCGGATGGCGATACCGAGCACCGGATCATGCTCCAAGCCACGTCCGAAGAAGTGGAAGCCTTTCCTACTTACAACCACGACTGGTGGGAACAAACCAAGGCAAGCGCACGCGATGCATGGGAAACCACGCGTGATGGCGCGCAAAGTGCCTGGCAGTCCGCCCGTGACGCCGTTAACTCCAACTGATACGTTTCCCGTCTAGCGATACGTACGCAATGGCCACCCCATCGGGTGGCCATTTTCGTGAGTGGTCGCACGGATTCAGCGACGGCGTACTCCCTGCCCTGGCAGGCGCTCACGGTCATGGGGGCGCTGAAAGTCCAACGCTGGCCCGGCGGGCACGATACGAGTCGGGTTGATGGTGTCGTGACTGTAATAGTAGTGGCGCTTGATGTGGTCCAGGTTGACGGTGTCGGCAATGCCCGGCCACTGATAGAGCTCACGCACGTAGTTGGACAGGTTCGGATAATCCTCGATGCGTTTGAAATTGCACTTGAAGTGGCCGTAGTAGACCGCGTCGAAACGCACCAGCGTGGTAAACAGACGAATATCGGCTTCGGTCAGCCATTCTCCCGCCAGGTAACGCTGCTCTCCCAGGCGCTTTTCCATGCGGTCCAGCGCGTCGAACAGCGCAGTGACATGCTTCTCGTACACCTTCTGCTCAGTGGCAAAGCCTGACTTGTAAACCCCGTTGTTGATGTGGTCGTACACATCGGCGTTGACCTCATCGATGACATCACGCAGGTCGGAGGGATAGAAATCCAGCGTATTGCCGGTCAGCTCGTCAAAGGCATGGTTGAAGATGCGCAGGAGTTCAGCCGACTCATTATTGACGATGGCGCTGCGCTGCTTGTCCCACAGCACCGGCACGGTCACTCGCCCCGTGTACTGCGCGTCGGTCATGGTATAGAGCTGGTGATGAAACTCGACGTGATTGATCGGGTCGCCGCTGGAGCCCTCGTCCTGGTGATAGGTCCAGCCCTTGTCCAGCATGAGCGGGCTGACATGGGAGACGCCGATCAAGGGCTCCAGGCCTTTCAGTTGACGCATGATCAACACACGGTGTGCCCAGGGGCATGCCAGGGAGATATAAAGGTGGTAACGATCCGCCTCGGCAGGATAGCGCTGGGCCTCGCCCTCCAGCACGCTGCCACTGTCGGCAGGATTTCCTACCCAGTGACGCAGCTGTGCCGACTCACGGACGAATTCCCCGCCGTGCTTTTTGGTGTCGTACCACTGATCGACCCACTCGCCGTTGACCAATAACCCCATGGTGTTTCTCCCGTTGCGAACGTATGAAATGGCATGTTTACAGCATACGCTCGACGAGAGCGGGCTCAAGCGGATGTTTTACCGCCTTTCATTCGAGGGAATCGAATGTTGGCTGCACGTCTCCTTGACGGACTGCCTTAACGCAGCGGCCATGGCATGAGCCGCAGGCCCTGCCCGGTCACGGTCACGGAAGATAAGCTGGACCGGGACTTCCCGCACGCCTCCTGCACTCAGCGGCAGCGGCTTCAGCGCACCACTGGTCAGCTCTTCGAGGATACGCGTTTCGGGTATCCAGGCGAACCCCAGCCCTCGCTTGAGCATGTCCAATGACGTGCCCACATGGCTGACCGTCCAGCGCTGCTCGGCCTTTAGCCAGCCGGCATTGGTGGACTGGCGCAGCGCCGAGTCACGCACTACCAGCTGGCGATGCTGGGCCAGGTCACGCAGATCCAGCGCGCGCCCCAACTGATGCAGCGGGTGGCGCGGATGAGCGACCGCCACAAAGCGCACATTGACCAGCGGCTCGCCGAGAAACCCCTGGGCTTCGATGGCGGTGACCACCAGGTCGGCACGTCCGTCATAGAGCATTTCGGTGCCGCCATTGAGCACGCTCTCATGCAGCTGTACGCGCACTTGAGGATACGTTTCCGAAAAGCGCTCCAGCGCCCTGGCCTGGGCCGCTGCGGGAAAGATCTGATCGATGGCGACGACGATTTCCGCTTCCAGGCCTGCGGCCAAACGCGAGGCCACGTCCTCCAGCGACGCCGCACTCTCGATCAATTGTCGCGCACGGCGCAGCAACAGTTCGCCTGCTTCCGTCAGCCGCACTTGCCGCCCCACGGGCTCCAGCACCTGGATACCCAGCTGCTCTTCCAATTTGTGTACCGCATGGTTGAGCGTAGAGGGGCTTTTATGGATCGCCTCTGCCGCCCTTGCAAAGCCACCGTGGTCGACCACGGCGGCGAGCATCTGCCACTGTGCAAGTGTTACCCGAGACATTTCGATTTCCTCGACGCTAAACAGCGAAACAAACCGCTTCACCTTCGAAAAAACAACACATAGGATGCCAGTAAAACGTCGAGAGTACGTGGCCTGACAGCAAATTTTGCACCAAGGGCTAATACGCGGGCTCACAGGAACATCGCCGTGTTTCAAAAAACAAACATACAGAAACAAAAAAACACATTCTAAATATTAGCAATTACCCTCAAAAAGCCACGTTTGCGAGGTCGGAGGGCGTTTTGGGCGATGCGCTTTCCTGGCCCGTGAAAAACGTCCGTTTCAAGCGCTCATTTTGGTCGGTAAGTGCTTAAAATGCCGTTTTAATTAGACACAACTTACGCACATCTTTAATAACCCTTCATTTGCGTCTATGGTTAAGAAGATGATCACGCCATGCGGCGGTCATCGAAGGCAGTTTACGCCGTTACTTTTGTTAGCGAACGGCGTTCGAGAGCGGTTCTCATTGTCGAATATTTGCATATTTCGACAGAAGTATGTTTTGTGTATGGATATACAGTCTATTCACCCCTGCCTCCTTGGGGTATGGTTCCCGAGTTTGCTCACTTTCTTGTTACGTTTACTTCACAAATTCGGCGGTCCATTTACCCATGTTGCGAATCCTCCATTCGCTGCCCCGCACGCATAAATTGTTACTATTACCAGTGGCCACCATGGTCACTGTGCTGGGCGCACAAAAGCTGGTGACGACGTATAACGACCTGAATCAACCTCACACACCGCTGGAGAGCGTACTTGTTCCTCTCCCCAGCGACTCTGCTCCTGGTGTCCCCTCGCTGCGGCAAGAGCGAACGCCTGTTGCAGAAGCGATCGATCGCGCCTCCCGCGCCCTCGACGCCACCCGTGACCATATTCCCCTCAGCGAATTGGCAGCAACCGAGATCGTCGACCTCGACGTGATCACCAGCGCCGAAGCCTCCATGGCCAGCGTGCCTCCCCTGGCCGTTGCGCTCGATGACGGCGCGCTGCACATGGCCGTGATCGTGGGCACTCTTGCAAGCGGCATGCTCAATACCGACCCGACCGTCGACATTGCTGATGCTACTTCCTACGAAGATTACGATATCGAGCTGTTCGACGATATTTCCTTTCTCGAGCGCGAGCTGGCCGCTGAAGAGCCCTTCGTGCCCGAGTGGCAGACGCATATCGTCGAGTCTGGTGAAACCTTTGCCGTGGTTGCTCAGAACGAGCTGGGGCTAGGCTACAGCGAAGTACTGGCGCTGCTGGAAGACATGCCCGACCAGCGCCTGCTGACCAACTGGCGCGCCGGCAACAGCTTCGATTACCAGCTGGATGAAGAAGGCCGACTGCTGTCGCTGCGCATGATGCGCAACACCCGCGACGGCATTTTGCTGGAACGAGACAGCGAACACTTTGCTATCACCACCATCGAACGCCAGGGCGAGCCGGTACAGCGGCTTTACGCGGGTAGCGTGAGCGGCAGCTTTGCACGCTCTGCCCAGGCTACCGGCCTGAGCAGCAGCTCGGTCACCGAGCTGACCCGCCTGTTGGAGAAGAAACTCGATTTCCGTCGCGACAGCCGCCGGGGGGATCAGTTTCAGGTATTGGTCGAGTCTGACATGATCGATGGCGAAACGCTGGATTCACGGGTGCTGGCGGTCAAATATGACGGCGAGCGCATGGATCTGACCGTGGTGCGCAACCCTTCCGACGACAACTTCTACACCCCGGAAGGCAACAGCCTGGACCCGGCCTTTGCCCGTCGCCCGTTCGAAGGCAACTATCGCCTGAGCTCTCACTTCAACCCGCGCCGCCTTCACCCGGTGACAGGGCGGGTCAGCCCGCATAACGGCACCGACTTTGCGATGCCGATCGGCACACCGATCATCGCGCCTGCCAACGGCCGCGTGGAGCGCGTGGGCAACCACCACGCGGCAGGACGCTATATCGTGATTCGCCATGATAACGGCTACCGCACACGCTACCTGCACCTTTCGCAGCCGATGGTGAGCCAGGGCCAGCGTGTCGACATGGGTGAGCGCATTGCCCTGTCCGGCAATACGGGCCGCAGTACCGGCCCTCACCTGCATTACGAGGTCATCGTCAACAATACGCCTGTCAACGCCATGACCGTCGAGCTGCCTGAGAACACCAGCCTGAGTGGCGATACCCTGATCGCCTTCCAGCGCCAGGCAGAACCGGTATTGGCAGCACTGGAGAGTGGCGAGACCGGCACCATCAGCGTGGCTAGCAACCAGAGCAGTGACGACGATAGCGACACCGTTCAGTAGTTCTTTCTTTCGTAGCTCTTTGACTCACCGTGTTACGCCGTTCGACAGGCCGCCCCAAGGGGCGGCCTGTCGCTTATGTAGCATACGTGGAAGGGGGATCAGGCGTCGCGTGCGGAGAGCGCCGATAGCAGGGCCGGGTCTCGGCGGTAGATATCATCTCGAAACTCTACTTCCCCCTGGGGATTGGGCCAGGCGGTGAGGTAATGCAGCGCCACGGGAATGCGCTGAGGCAGGTTGACGTTCTGATCGCTGCGCCCACTGTTCATCAGCGCATTGAGCTGATGACGACTGCCGCTGTCCTGTAACAGCATCTGGGCGAACTCCGCCACGCCTTCCACCCTGACGCAGCCAGAACTCAACGCCCGTTGATCCCGCTGAAACAAGCCGCGTGCCGGCGTGTCGTGCAGATAAATCATGTCGTTATTGGGAAAGCGTACCACGACCCTCCCGAGAGGGTTACGGCTACCCGCCACCTGGCGCAGCATGACGCCTCCAGGGCGCTGCCAATCGATGCTCTGGGCATCCAGCGCTTCTCCTGAGGGGCTCAACACCTGGATGTTTTGCTGGGCCAGATAACCGATATCCTCACGTACCCGTGGCAACACGTCTTCCCGCATGATAGTAGGCGGTATGGTCCAGCTGGGGTTGATGGTCAGATGACTGATCGTGGAGTGAATGACCGGCGTTTCACGACGCGGTGTGCCCACGACCACTCGCGCATCCCACTGCTGGCCGTCAGGCCGCAAGTAATGCAGCCGGTAGCCCGCAATATCGACCCACACCCGAGGCTCGCGCTGCAAGGAGGGGCGTATCCAGCGCGCACGTTCCAGGTTGACCCGCAACTGATCGACCCGTGAAGCCACCGGCATGTTCAGCGCCAGCCGGGTACGCTCCCCCACGACACCATCTTCCTGCAACTGGTGGCGGCGCTGAAAATGCTTCACTGCTTGCACCAGGGTGTCATCGAACAGCTGCTGGTCACGCTGCGCCCCCTGCACGCCAATCATCGGGTAGGCGCCGCTGTCGGCTCCCAACAGCCCCGAGGCACCCCACAGGGTCAGTCGTTGGCGCAGCGTGACCACATCCGGGTCTCGGTCGCCGGGGCGCAGCGAAACCTCTCTGCCGGGCAGGTAAGGCACGCTGCCTTGCTCAGCCAAGTGACGGTAGGTGCTCAATGCCTGACGAAGCTGGGCGTACTCGGGTGAGCTGGGCCGGGCCATGGCCAGCGCCGACTCGACATCGTGGCGCTCCACGGCGCTCAGTACCCGAGGCAGCGCATAACTGCGCTCTGGGCGCGAGGCATCCCAGCCAGGTTCGACCTGACGAGGATTGACCTTGCCCGACGATAGATGCTCCAGCGCCAGCAACAGGGCTCGGGTGGCATCGACATCGAAGCGTGCCTGGGCGGCAGCGTCCCATTCGCGGCTGGCACGGAACTCCTCCAGCAGCGTCGTCGCACGGTAATCCTCGGGTGTCAGGCCATCATCCAGCAAGCTATTCAGGCCCTGCACCAGGGCCACCACGCGGGCTTCATCCTGCCATACCGGCTGCCCGCCATTGAGCTGATAAAACGCTGCCACCGGCAGCGACTCCCCTGCCCGCTCGACCTGCTGTGACAAGGCTTGTTGCATCCCAGGGGGAGCAGGCTCCGCTGCCACCGCCAGCAAGGGGCCGGGCAGGACAAGGCCAAGCAGAGCGCCTATCGCCCATTGTCTTAGTCGCGGATGATCGTTCATCGCCTCTCCTTGCGTTATGATGCAGCGCTGTACGGCGCTGATGCCCAATGATATCGGCAGTTCCCATTACCGACCGAATAGCCTGACGCTCCCTTTCAGCATAGCTGCTTGCGCCTGTTCGTGGTCGTTTCTGGTGGGGGCTTATCGCACTTTTGGCAGGATGACACTCGATGCTCTCACGCTTGTATACCCGTTTCCGCTCTGATACCCCCCGTTTTTTGACCCTGATGACCGCCACGAGCCTGTTACTTGGCGCTTCTCCACTCCAGGCTGCCAGCTTTTATACCCAGGTCTCTTCCCAGCCCCCCATCGGCGTGTCGCCCCTTCATCATCAGTTGCAACAACTGGCGCCTGGCGCCTCCGGTGAGGCGCTCCGCCTGGCCGCACAAGCCATCGCTTGTGCCGACCCCTACGCCGAGCGCCTGGCCGTCATCGACTACTCGCTGCCCTCCACGGAGCCTCGCTTGTGGGTCTTCGACCTGCACCAGCACGCCTTGCTGTTCGAAGAGCTGGTGTCCCATGGCCGAGGGTCGGGTGATGCCGTGGCAGAAGTGTTTTCGAACGTCCCGGAAAGCTTTCAATCCAGCATTGGGCTGTTTCGCACCATGAACAGCTATTACGGGCGCAATGGCTACTCGCTGCGCCTGGAGGGCCTGGAGCCAGAGGTGAACGACCTCGCTTTCCAACGCGCGATCGTGATTCACGGGGCAGAGTATGTGAGCGAAGAGTTCATAGCCCAGACGGGACGACTCGGGCGTAGCCATGGCTGCCCTGCCGTTCGCGAAGACATCACCTACCCGCTTATCGACAGCCTCAAGGAAGAGCAGTACGTATTTGCCTACTATCCCGATGAAGAGTGGCTGGCGACCTCTTCCTTCCTGCGCTGCGGCCAAGATGACCACCTGCAGCTCGCACAGATGAGATAACCCGTTACGGCCAGACGACCCGCTTACTCCTTTATGGCGCCTAAAGCGTGATTTTCATCGCGAGACACGCTTTTTCCCAGGCAAACAGGCCATCTCCTGCAATAATTTGATACAAAAGATCACAAACCATTGCACGGCAGGTGTCTCATGTTTGCCTTCATGCACCCTTACCAAACCATCCGTCGTCTGGAACAGGAAAACGCCGCCCTGCGGGCCGAGCTGGCCATTGCTCGCAGTGCTCAAAGCTGCCGCACCCTCAGCTTGATGACGCCTTTCGAAGCCATCAGCCTGCTGCAAACCAAAGGGGCTCGCATGCTGGAGTCTCTCAGCAAAGGGGCTGCCGATCATGCTCAACAGCTCGCCAGTGAGCGAGCCACGCTGAACGATATGTTCGAGCAGCTTCATGTGGCCGAACAGACAACCCAGACACTGCACCAACAGCGGCAACGCCTGGCGCAGGCCGATGCGCATTATGCCGCGCCGTTTGCCAGCGAAGCCGCACTCCAGTCCCTGCGCAAGATTGCGGTGGAACTGGCGCGCAGCGCTGGTCATGCTCATGCTCTATCGGTCAACGCCTCACTGGAAGCAGCCCATCACCCTGCCTCAACGCAGCCAACGCCGGTATGGCCGGTGATTGCTCAGGACATACAGCATATCTCCGAGCAAACTCAGCGGCTTGCCCAGCAGTTGGAGCAATGGCTGGAACAGGCAGGCCACAGCCTGAAAGAGGACGCCCGAGTACTTGCCCATCAGCGGGAAGTGGCCAATGCCCTGGCCTGCACGGCCGACACAGCCGAGCGTGTGATTACACAGCTCAGTGACCGTGCTCGGCATCTCTATAAAGTCATACATCACGGCACCACCACGGCTTGTCTGGAGGCCGCCAAGCTGGAACACGCCGTCTGGAAAAGTCATATCTACCATCAACTGCTGTCAGCCAATGTCGATGAACACCCGAGCGACCACCAGCACTGCGCCCTGGGCTGCTGGTACTTTACGGGCGAAGGCCAGCGCTATCAGCGGATGGACGCCTACCGCGCCTTGGCCGTCCCGCACCGGCGCTTCCACGAAAGCGGCCTGGAAGCACTGCGGCTGGCCAGGCAGGGAGACCACACGGGACAGTTGGCCGCTCTGGCCCTCATGGAAGAAGCGAGTATCACGTTGGCCGAACAGCTGGATCGGCTCATGGAAGAAGCGGTCTATGACACGCCCTTGCCCTCCCCTACGCCATTGACGGGAATGCCATAACCGATACCAGCGTGGATAGCCAGGCTACCGAACGTGCTCATTTATGCCATGCTTAGGGGCAGGTTATTAGCCACTATGGGAAGGATCACATGGCATCAGCAAAAAAGCTCGACCTGGCGCTTCAAGGCGGCGGTGCTCACGGCGCTTATACATGGGGCGTGCTGGACCGACTACTGGAAGATGACCGAATCGACATCGAGGGCATCAGCGGCACCAGCGCGGGGGCCATGAACGGCGTCGTCATGGCCGACGCGCTGACTCGCGGCGGCAAGGAGACGGCTCGGCAAGCGTTGCGAGATTTCTGGAAAGCCGTCAGCCGGGCGGGCATGGCGAGCCCTATCCGCCGCTCCCCCATGGACGTACTGACCGGCAACTGGAGCCTGGATAATTCACCGGGCTATGTCGCCATGGACCTGATGACTCGTCTGGTTTCCCCTTATCAGCTCAATCCGCTGAACCTGAACCCCTTGCGAGACATCGTGGCGTCGCATATCGACTTCGACCGCGTGCGCCAGTGCGACCAGCTGAAACTCTTCGTCGCGGCGACCAACGTCCGTACCGGCAAGCAACGCGTGTTTCGTCGTGAAGAGATGAGCGTCGATGCCGTCATGGCGTCGGCATGCCTGCCGTTCATGTTTCAGGCCGTCGAAATTGACGGCGAAGCCTTTTGGGATGGCGGCTACATGGGTAACCCCGCACTGTTTCCCTTGATGGAAGAGTGCAGCGCGCGCGACATACTGCTGGTACAAATCAACCCCATCCGCCGCGATGAGCTGCCCACCACGGCCTCGGCCATCATGAACCGGCTGAACGAGATCACCTTCAACGCTGCGCTGATCAAGGAAGTCCGCATGATTGCCCTGCTCAAGCATGCACTGGAGGAGCAAGGCATCGAAAACTGCTACCAGCAGGCTCTGTTTCATCGCATCAGTGGCGACAAGGCTCTGGAGAGCCTGTCGGTATCCAGTAAGCTCAATGCCGAATGGCCGTTCCTGTGCCACCTGTTCGACCAGGGCAAAGCGGCTGCAGAGCTGTGGCTCAACGAGCACTTCGAGGCGATTGGTGAGCGCTCGACGCTGGATATCGACGCCGTGTACCTGCATGGCTAGTCCTTCAAGAGCAGGCACCCTCTGATATTGCGCCAACTTGGCGCACTCGACTCGGCGCTACTGCCCCAATCGAGTGCGCCCCTGCTCCCTCCCCTTGGCACCACACCCCCAGCGCACCCATCGTTATTCATTAAATCAATGTTTTATATTTAAAAAATGGCTAGTGGCGAATTATTTGCTTGGTGATTTCCAGTGTTATAGGCGTGGACCAGGCCCAGCCGGGTACGAGTGCGTCGAACCTGACCTTCAACGATGAGGGCATGTTCCCGTCTCTGTGCAGTGCCCTTGGCGTTGTGCGTTGACGAACTCGTTCCATGCTACCCGAGGCCACCCATGAACATCCGCCACAAAGCCAATCGTATTCGGCTGCTCGATTTCTCCACGCCACAGATGCGGGCATTCCACATGTCCTGGTTTGCCTTTCATATCTGTTTTTTTGGCTGGTTCGGCATCGCCCCGCTGATGGCTGTCGTACGTGAAGACCTGTCTCTTACGCAAACCCAAATCGGCAACACCATCATTGCTTCCGTGGCGATCACCGTGGTGGTCAGGCTGCTGATCGGGGTGCTCTGCGACCGCATCGGGCCGCGCAAGACCTATACGGGACTGCTGCTGTTGGGCTCCATTCCCGTCATGGGGATCAGCCTGGCCAACAGCTTTGAAACCTTTCTGCTGGCTCGTCTGGCCATTGGCGCCATTGGTGCGTCTTTCGTGATCACCCAGTACCACACCACCATGATGTTCGCCCCCAATGTGGTGGGCACCGCGAATGCCACCAGCGCCGGATGGGGTAACCTGGGGGGCGGTACGACGCAAATCCTGATGCCACTCATCTTCTCCGGAATACTCATGCTGGGCGTCAACGAAGCGCTGGGCTGGCGGCTTGCCATGCTGGTACCAGGGGTCGTGCTGTTTTTGACGGGTATCGCCTATTGGTACTTTACCCAGGATGCCCCGGATGGCAATTTCAGCGAGTTGCGTGCTCGTGGAGAGCTACCGGAAGCCAGCGGCGAGTATGGCGCAGCGCAGAGCTTCATGGCTGCCGCCAAGGATATTCGTGTCTGGGCGCTGTTTGTAGTGTACGGGCTCTGCTTCGGAGTAGAGCTGACTATCAACAACATCGCCGCCATCTATTTTTTCGATACCTTTGATCTCACTCTGGCCACGGCGGGGCTCATTGCAGGCCTGTTCGGGCTGATGAATATCTTTGCCCGCACTCTGGGCGGCGTCTTTTCCGACCTGTTCGCCAAACAGGCGGGCCTCAAGGGGCGTGTGCGCTGGCTCTTCATTGCTCTGATCTGCGAAGGCATTGCGCTGATTGCGTTTTCGCAGATGCACGTGCTCAGCATGGCGATTGGCATCATGCTGGTGTTCAGCCTGTTCGTGCAGATGGCGGAAGGTGCCACTTACGGGGTCGTCCCCTTCATCAACAAGAAGGCGCTGGGAGCCGTGGCCGGTATCGTTGGTGCCGGGGGCAACATTGGTGCCGTCTCCGCCGCGTTCTTGTTTCGTAATGAAAGCCTCAGCTACCAGCAAGGGCTCTTTTATCTGGGCATTACCGTACTGCTGCTGGCTTCTTGCGTGTTGGTGGTACGCTTCAGCGATGCCACCGAGGCCGAGGAAGCCAAGGCCTACCGTGAGGCCGCCGGTGATCGTCATGAACAGGGCGCTCTCTCTTTACGCTAGCAGTTAAGCAGGCGCGTCTCTGGTCATCCAGTGAGGCGCCGTCTTTTCAGGCGGCGAGTAACAAGGAACTATTATGTCTTCAGCCCAACAGCTACTCTTGACCGCGCTGCGCTGTGATATCGACAACCTTCATCATTTGGCCACCACCGCCGATATCGTCAGCGATATCAGTCAGTTCATCCACGTTCTGCAGCGCGAACGGGGCGCTTCGACCATTTATCTGGCTTCCCAGGGGAAGCGCTTCAAGGCACGCCGCGCCACCTACCTCGAACATAGCCAAAGTGCCGAGGCGGCCATGCGCCAGCGGCTGGAAACGCTGGGCCAGGAAGTTCGCGCACAGGCAGAGGCCAGGCTGCTTCGCCGCATAGCGGGTGTGTGGCAAGCCCTGGATGAACTTCCGGCGCTGCGCCGCGCCATCGATCAGTTCACGATTTCGCCGGATGCCGCCACGCAGGCGTTCAACCACTTGATCAGCGGGTTGCTGGCCATCGTTTTCGAAGCCGCCGACACGGCCGTAGACCCCGATATTACGCGGGCACTGGTGGCCATCTTCCACCTGATGCAGGGCAAGGAGCTGGCCGGGCAAGAGCGCGCCTGCGGCGCCTTCGGGTTTACCCTGGGGCACTTCGATGACGCGCACCGTGAGCTGCTCAACCAGCTGATGGCCGCGCAGCAGCGCTGTTTCGACACCTTTGCCGAATTTGCCACCGCCGAGGCGTTGGCTACCTGGCAGCAGGCGCTTTCGCCCAAGACGTTGGCGGGCATCCGCGAGCTTCGCGATATCGCCTGCCAGCGCGCCCATGCGCCCATGGGCGTCAGCGACTCGCTGGGCGAAACCTGGTACGAACTCACCACGCTGCGGCTGGATACCATCAAGGCGGTGGAAGATACGCTCAACACGCAACTGACCGCCCTGTGCCATCTCAAAATCGCCGAGGCCCGCAAGGCCCTGGAGCACGCCACCAGCACCCCGGGCCACCCGCTGCCCGCTCCCTGCGAGCAGCTGCTCATGCTGGCCCCCTCGCAACCGCTGGGCGACCTGACGGCCAGCGCGCTCCACTCACCGCTCAGCCGGTCGCTGATCGAGCTGGCTCAAGCTCAGTCCAGCCGACTGCAGGGCTTGAGCGACGAGCTGGAAAATACCCGCAAGGCCCTGCGAGAACGAAAGCTGATCGAGCGTGCCAAGGGGCTGATCATGGCCCACCAGGGCATGAGCGAAGAAGAGGCGTACCGCTTTCTACGCAAGACCTCCATGGACCAGAGCCGTAGCATGGCCGACATGGCTCAGTCGATTCTCGACCTTTCCGCGATGCTGCAGCGTAAAGATGACAAGCGCCAGCGCCATTGATGGCCGTCTGGCACCTTGCAATTTGCCAGGGGCACCCGCATAAACGGTGTATTCGAAAGCGTGCTAACAAATCAAGCCGCTTGACCATGACCGTTTAAGCAGGTGTCACCATGAGCCAACTTGCCAACACTGCGCTGTCTGTTCTGGACCTGGCGCCCATTCGTCAAGGCGGCAGTGCCGCCGAGACCTTTCAAGACAGCGTAGCCCTGGCCCAGCACACGGAGCGGCTGGGCTACCAGCGCTACTGGCTGGCCGAGCATCACAATATTGCGGGTATCGCCAGCGCCGCCACGGCCGTGCTGATTGGCCACGTGGCAGGGCAAACGTCCACCATTCGCGTTGGCAGCGGCGGCATCATGCTGCCCAACCACCCCCCACTGGTGGTGGCCGAGCAGTTCGGCACCCTGGAGACACTCTACCCCGGCCGGATCGACCTGGGGCTGGGCCGTGCCCCTGGCTCGGATGGCGCGACCATGCGTGCCATGCGGCGGCACGCCCAGTCGGGTGTCGATGACTTTCCAGAACAGCTGGAAGAGCTGCGCCGCTACCTGGGCGAAGCCCAGCCCCAGCAAACCGTCAAGGCCGTGCCGGGCCAGGGCACCCATGTGCCCATCTGGCTGCTTGGGTCCAGTGGCTACAGCGCCCAATTGGCCGCCAGGCTGGGGCTCCCCTTCGCCTTTGCTGCGCAGTTTGCGCCGGGCTATCTCTTCGAAGCGCTGCGCCTGTACCGCGACCAATTCCAGCCCTCCGAGCATCTGGCGGAACCCTACGCCATGGTAGGGTTACCCGTGATGGCGGCCGACAGCGACGACCTGGCCCACTATCTGGCCACGACTGCCCAGCAGAAGTTTCTCAATTTGATTCGCGGCCGTCCGACGCAGTCACAACCCCCGGTCGATCATCTGGACTGGAGCCCCATGGAGCGCGCCCAGGTCGCCCAGTTTCTTGGCGCGGCCATCATCGGTGGCCCTGAAACGGTCAAGGAGCAGCTGGCCGACTTCCAGGCACGTACCGGGGCCAACGAGCTGATGATCAACAGTGACTTCTATCAGCACGCGGACCGCCTGCGCAGTTATGAGATCGTCGCGTCAGTCGTCAAGGACGCCTGACACGTTCACCTGGTAACCTTCAGCCTTTGGCAATCAAGAAAGCACCTGCCGCCAGCATCAAGGAACCTGCTGTGCGGTTGGTGCCCTTCTGGGCGCGTTCGGATTGGAAAAAGCGCCGTGCCGACGAGGCAAACGACGCCACCAGCATCAGCCCCATCATCAACCCCACCAGGGTAAGCCCAACCACCAGCAACATGTCGCCATGGTTCAGCGTGGTCAGGTCGATGAAGGTGGGTAGAAACGCGATATAAAACAGGATGACCTTCGGGTTGGAGGCCGAGATCAGGAACCCTTGGGTCAACCCCTTGAGGGCCTCACGAACGGATGTGGCCGCCACGGGCGCACCGCCTTCCAGGCTCGGGGGCGTGACGCTGGCCGTCCACATTTTCCAGCCCAGATAAAACAGGTAAGCCGCGCCCACATAGCGCAACACGGTGAAGGCTTCACCCCAGTTTTCTGCCAAGGCAGCCAGCCCATAGAAGGCCAGCATCAGATAGATGACATCACTCACGGTCATGCCCAAGGCCAGCGGCCAGCAGGCGCGCACGCCTTGGGACATCCCCTTGGCCAGCAGCGCAAAGATACCGGGACCAGGAGTAATGGCGAAGACGAAGATCGCCACGAAATAGGTCAGGGCACTCTCGAGGGTCATGTGACGGCTCCCCATCTTTCGGTTGACGCTTTCAGGCATCCGCTTATGCTAGCGTATGCCATGTCTTGTATGCAGGAATACTCATGCAGCGTTTTGTATTTACCCCGATGACCCGCGACGATTTCGCCCTGTTCTGGCCAACGTTCCAGACCATTGTAGCGGCACAGGAAACGTACGCGATAGACCCCGACATCACCTTTGATGATGCCTACCATCTATGGTGTACGCTGCCGCTGCACAGCCTGGCCGTCAAGGACGGGCAAGGTCAACTGCTAGGGGCTTATTACCTCAAGGCCAATGCCGCAGGCCCCGGCAAGCATGTCTGCAACTGCGGCTATATGGTGACACCCCATGCACGCGGCAAGGGCGTGGCCCGCGCCATGTGCGAACACTCTCAGGTGCTGGCCGGTGACGCTGGCTTCGAGGCGATGCAATTCAATGCCGTCGTGGCCAGCAATCACGTCGCGGTCGCCCTGTGGCAGCGGCTGGGGTTTGCCATTGTCGGCACCGTACCCCAGGCGTTTCGCCATCCGTCGCTGGGACTGGTGGACACCTATGTCATGCACAAGCGGCTGGTGAAAGATGCCTAGTACAGTGGGCCAGCCAGTTTACTTCGGGCGGATGTTTACGATTTGAGCTCTATCCCGTATTCACGGGGGTGAACCACGCCCTCCAGCTTGCCTATTTGCGGCATGTCCTCCTTCCCCATCACGGTATGCATATTGGTATCGGGGAAACGCAGGTTCTTGACGACCTGAACCTGGGTGGGCATGCCTTTGCCATCGATGTCCATGATCCACGCCAGAAAGCCCCCCGAGAACTTCGCCAGACTGCCGATGGGATACAGGCCGTAGGCCTGAATATACTCCACCAGAATGGTTTTATCGTACGCCCTGTCCGCTTCATAAATCATGCGATAGGCGTCCAGAGGCGTTCTGGGTGGTATGCCATTGCGACCGTGGGTCAGTTTGTTGACGGCCTTGATGACACTGAGCAGGCGAATCAACTCGGATAACTGATCGCCGCGTTTACCCTTCGGGTAGCCGGAACCATCCAGGCGCTCGTTGGCATTGTCGATAATCTCCTGACACACCGGACTGGGGCTCCAGTCGAGCTCCATGAGCCTCTGGCGCAGTGCCGACACATGCCCGCGCAGAATCTCCTTCTGTACAGGGTTCATGTGTACTTTCAACGAGGGCAACTGAGGCCCCACCAATAGCGGCTTGCCCATGTCATGTATCAAAGTGCCCAGCATCGCTTCGCGAATCTGGGGGTCATAAGGGTCTCTGGTCAACAGCATATCGGCCAACTGGCAAGCCGCTTGTACCGCATGGCGCACCCATTCGGGTTCATCTCTCAAACAGGCAAGCGCAAACATCAGAGCCTTGCGGTCCAACTCGATCAGATAACGCAGGGTGTCAACGCAGTCGTAAAGTACCTCACCGGGGAATGCATCATGCGTCTTGGTATACATCAGCCCCACCTGCATATGATGCGATACGTCGAGTACGCCTTTTTCCATGGGCGTCTGGCGTGAGCGTTTGTCTCGCTCCAGGGCCTCACGCTGCTGAATTTTCTTCTCTTTGGCACCGGCAATGAACAGCGTCGAATGGTAATCCATCTTGTCGTTTGCCCCTGTGCGGTAACCAGCTTCGTGTTCGGCTTCGGTCACGTATCGAAACAAGGCCTCCGACTGGGCTGCCGAAAGCCGCACGAATTGAACCCCTATCGCCGCATGGCCATGATGCCCAAAAGGGCGAATGTGACGAACACACCCTTCCGCAAAAAAACTTTCGCCATTGGGAAACTCGAGGGTGACACCAGGAATCTCCTGATCGACGCTCAACGCCAGACAATCCGTCAGACGCGTATCGACCAGACACCCGCCCACCGACAGGTTGCGCACACGCCCATCGATACTGAGCTGATGGGGATAAACTTCGAGATTGACGCGCGCCTGCATGCCCAGAATGAACGGTATGCGCATGGCACCTCGGTGCTCATGAATGAACACCGACTCAGGTAGCTGGCACTCGAAACGGTAATGAGCTCGATCGGTCTTGAGCAGCTTGGCAGCCACGTTGGAGAGGCTGTAGGCCTCGCGTTCCAGCAGGTACTGTCCTTTCACGGCTTCGATATCGAGATTGACACAGCCCTGCCCAAGATAGCGTTCGATATGCTGGCCTGCGTACTCGGCTTCCAGCACTAACCGTCCTGTCAGCAGATCCAGCTCCGAGACGGCGGCGATCAGGGGGCTCGGCATGCCGTCAGAGTGAATGGAGAGCTCATGGGTATGCTGGAGCAAGGCGCGAATGACCTTGGCAGAAGGAAACTCATAACGGCTCTGGAGTAGCATGGGACACCTCTATTATCAGGGAGGTTTTTTCCATGTAGACAGCCCGAAAAATTAATTCTTTGTTTTTATTGAATTATCACCAGCTTCCAAATACTGCTGAGCACCGCTGACACGACACAATTTTTCACATGGGCTGATTACCCTAGCGTAGGCCAAGCGGAGAAAAACCACACGCATCATTCAAGGCAATAAGGGCATGAATGTGGACACCATAAGCCCTTTTTCGGCATCCATGGTTGAGCACATGCCTGCATCGTTAAAGTAGCTTTACCTAAAAAAGACAAACTCTATAGTGCTTATAAAAACCTCACACATTACACAAAACCATTAAATCAAATATAAATTAGCTAATTAAATATCAACACAAGACAACACTACATAAATTATGACAATAAAAATCAAATAATTACCAAAAGAAACAAAGTAACTAAAATACGCCGACAAGCTATAGCACCTTATAGTTTAAAACAAGAATTTTAATTTATGTTAAAAACAATCAAACAACTGCTATCTTGAAGCACCCACATTAACGTCACTTCAGGCGTTGGGACACAAAAGGAAAGGGACATGCAAAATCTATCGGTCAAACGACTGATCTCAGGGGCCTTGGTAGCGCTGCTGGTCATGCTGATGGTAGTAGGAGGCTTGGGCTACAAGGGAGAGCGCGAAGCCGCCTTCAGTGTTGAAGAAATCAATCAAATCAGTGCTCAACAGTCTAGCGCGGCGGCGCGAGCAGAAGCCAATCTGATGGAGATGCGCGTTCGCCTGGAGCGACTGTCGCAACACTACGCAAATGGCCTGGAGAGCCGTGTAACGACTGCGTTAGGCCATGCTCAGGCGAGTCTGTCGGTTGCCGATACACGGATGGCAGGACTCAATAGCGTGCCCACGACGCCTGGCACGCAGCGGCATACGTATTTAGCCGCCATTAATGAAGCCTACAACAATATAACTCGCCCCGAGTTCAGAAGCGATTTGGCCAATGGAAACTATAGCGAGCTAATCAATTACAAAGAAACGATCAACGACGGCTTCGTTGCCTTTGGAGATGCCGTCAGCAACTTCAATAACTATGCACTCGATCGGGGCGAGGAAGTCACCAGTGAAACATTACGAGATAGTCAAATATTGGGGATCACTGTCGGTATTCTAGTGCTCACGGCACTCGGTATCTATGCCGTGATGCAAGTGACCATCAATCGACATTTGGTATCGCCACTACAGCGGGCTGTACAGATTTGTGAAAACATTGCCAAGGGCGACCTGACCAGCCATATCGAAGCCCGCGGGCGCAATGAGATGGGCCGCTTGTACAGCGCCATGGACGACATGCAGGAGCGTCTGGAAGAGATGATTGGCACGCTGAACCAGAGCAGTTCCGCCGTGGCCAGCAGTTCACAGCAAATCGCCAGCGGCAGTCAGGACCTGGCATCGCGCACCGAGCAGCAAGCCGCCGCCCTGCAACAAACCGCCGCCAGTATGGACGAGATATCTTCCATCGTGCGCCAGAATGCCGATACCGCTAGCCAGGCGGAGCTGTTGACCCAGGATGCATCACGCAAAGCCGAAACGGGCCAGCATAAATCGCAGCAAACCAGCCAGTTGATGCACGGGCTGGAAGAAAGCTCCAAACGGGTCAATGAAATCATTCAAGTGATCGACTCCATCGCCTTCCAGACCAATATCCTGGCGTTGAATGCCTCCGTGGAAGCAGCCCGTGCAGGCGAACATGGTCGTGGCTTTGCCGTCGTGGCCAGCGAAGTGCGCTCGCTGGCCACCAAAACCTCCAACTCCTCGAAAGAAATTCGCACCATGATCGAGGACATCTCCCAGCGTATCGTGGAAGGGGCCAACCAGGCCCAGGAAAGTGGCGAAAGCATGGAGGAAATCAACCAGGCGATTCTGCGCGTCACCGACATGATGCAGGAGCTGGCCCTCTCGGCCAAGGAGCAGGAAGCCGGCATCAGCCAGATCAGCACCGCCGTCTCGCAGATGGATTCCGCCACTCAGGAGAACGTCTCTCTGGTAGAAGAGACCAGCACTGCCTCCGCCTCATTGCAGGACGAAGCCTCACGACTGGCCGAGCTGGTCAGCGAATTCAAACTCAAACGCGCCAGCGAGCGCCAGGCCAACACCGGACTCCCGCTGTCGGTACAGAGAGCATTCCAGGTCGCCTCAGCGCCTAAACTAGCATCTCCTACCCACCGCTCCACCACCCCGGAATGGGAAGCGTTCTGACATTGGCTATGTTACTTAGCCCTATACAGTAATACTTGAACAAAGAGAGCCCTTGCAGGCTCTCTTTAATTTATAGCAGCTTTACTTATCTCGACCTCACTTACACCGATGATCACTTAAAATACAAAACGCATCAAAAGAACTGACAAAGAGAAAATTTTAAAACACTTAAGAAACAATATCGGACGATAAATTATAACATAACAACGTTTATTCATTAATAAAACTTACCATCATACCCTTACTTCACCAACAACCTAGGCATGAATTAAATAATGCTGTCAACTTATTTTTAACAATCAAACCAATAGTAAACAACTATCATGTTAATTCCCTCTAATATGCCAATCCAGGCATATGGGAACATGGAGGTTGACTATGAAAAACATATCCGTCAAAAGAATGATAGGAACGGCATTATTAGTACTGCTAGGCATGGTTGTCATTCTCGGAGGCATGGGCATCAAAGAAGAGAGAGAGGCAGCAGAGACACTCACTGAAATTAACCAAATAAGCGCTCAACAGGCAAGTGCTGCCAATAGGTCTGAAACGAACCTCATGGAGGTACGTGTTCGTCTGGAGAGAATGGTGCAGCATTATCGAAACTTGCGACAAGATAGAGCCGAAAACGCTCTTCGTGAAGCACTCCACAGCCTCTCCAGGGCAGATGCCCGTATTCAATCACTAAGCAGTATCGTTTTGACAGAAGGAACCGAAAGACGCCTGCTGATAGACAACATTCTCAGTGCTTATGGGTTCGTTGTGACCGATGCGTTACGTGCAGACCTGAATAATAGCCACTTCGAGGCCATTGAACAGCAGCTAGACCCAATCAATGAAAGATTTTCTCGCTTTAGCGATGCAGTCGAGGAGTTTAATGGCTATGCGATGGATAGAGGAAATCAAGCTCACGCTAAAGCGGTACGAGATGGTCTGATTTTCTCCATTGTCGTTGGCACATTGGTAGTACTTGCTATCAGTCTGTATGTCGTAATGCAGATGACCCTGAACCGTCACCTCATTGCACCATTACAACGAGCGGTGCAGATTTGTGAAAACATTGCCAAGGGCGACCTGACCAGCCATATCGAAGCCCGCGGGCGCAATGAGATGGGCCGCCTGTATAGCGCCATGGACGATATGCAGGAGCGTCTGGAAGAAATGATTGGCACGCTGAACCAGAGCAGTTCCGCCGTGGCCAGCAGTTCACAACAAATTGCCAGCGGCAGTCAGGACCTGGCGTCACGCACTGAGCAGCAGGCGGCGGCACTCCAGCAAACCGCCGCCAGCATGGACGAGATCTCTTCCATCGTGCGCCAGAATGCCGACACCGCCAGCCAGGCGGAGCTGCTGACGCAGGATGCCTCCAAGAAAGCCGAAACGGGCCAGCATAAATCGCAGCAGACCAGCCAGTTGATGCACGGCCTGGAAGAGAGCTCCAAACGGGTCAATGAGATCATTCAGGTGATCGACTCCATTGCCTTCCAGACCAATATTCTGGCCCTGAATGCCTCCGTGGAAGCAGCCCGTGCAGGCGAACATGGTCGTGGCTTTGCCGTCGTGGCCAGCGAAGTGCGCTCGCTGGCCACCAAAACCTCCAACTCCTCGAAAGAAATTCGCACCATGATCGAGGACATCTCCCAGCGTATCGTGGAAGGGGCCAACCAGGCCCAGGAAAGTGGCGAAAGCATGGAGGAG